>NZ_JAUONW010000061.1:0-2651 GCF_030546345.1 Caloramator sp. CAR-1 | reverse complement strand
TCTTTTATTTGTTCATGTATATCTCTGTAAGTGGTAAAATAAAATGGAGAGATTTCGGAAGTTAAAAATCCCGAAAATTTACCAGTAATATATACAGCAACTATCTTCTCCTGTTAAAATTTAATTAGTTTAAGATAACAGGGGGAGATATTGTGGGAATCATAAATGGTAAAAAGAAGGGATGGAGATTGTTTTCTGAAATCAAAAACCTAAAGGGAAATGGCTTGAAAAAGTCTCAAATTGCAAGATATCTGGGGGTGGATTACAAAACGGTTAGTAAATACTTCAACATGACACCTGATGAATTTTCAGATTTAAACAGAAAGAGAAAAAAGAAAAAGCTTGATATCTACAAGGATCAGATACTTCAATGGCTTAGCACTTATCCTGATTTATCATCGGCTCAGATAACTGACTGGATTAAAGAAAGATATGGCAATGTTCCGTGTTCTGAAAGATCAGTAAGGGCATATATAAGTTCCTTGAGAAGTGAATACAAAATACCAAAGCAGGGACACAAAAGACAATATGAAGCAGTAGAAGAATTAGAAATGGGATTCCAATCACAGGTGGATTTTGGTCAGATTTGGGTTGATACTATAGATGGCTCAAGAATAAAGCTGTATTGCTTTGCCATGGTTCTATCACATTCAAGAATGAAGTTTGCCTACTGGCAGGCCAAGCCTTTTACTACTGTTGATTTTATCGAAGCACACGATAAAGCATTTGAATTCTTTGGTGGAAGCACTAAAGAGATTGTTTATGATCAAGATAGGCTTCTTGCAGTTGATGAAAACTTTGGTGATGTAATATATACTGAAGAATTTCAAAAATATGTGGACTTTATGAAATTTAAAATTAGATTATGTAGACCATATGACCCAGAAAGTAAGGGGAAAATAGAAGCGGTAGTGAAATATGTTAAGAATAATTTTGCAAAACATAGAATTTTTGAAGATATAGATTCATTTAATAAATCCTGCTTAGAATGGCTCGATAGAACAGGCAATGCAAACGTTCATGGGACAATAAAAAGAATACCGAAAGAAGTGTTTGCACTCGAAAAACAACACTTAATTCCGGTATCCCCAAAACAAAATTCACCTAAGAACATTTTAACCTATGTCGTTAGAAAAGACAATACCCTATTGTATAAGCAAAATAGGTATCAATTACCCAAAGGAACTTATGAACCTGGTAAAAAGGTTAATGTTGTTATCGAAGGTGAATTTATCAAAGTTTTGGATATTGAAAAAAATAATTTAATAGTTAAGCATAGGATATCCAATGAAAGGGGGAAGTTGATAAAACTTTCGCATCCTGAAAGAGATAGAAATACTGAACTTGATAAGCTTTATGATGATGTTTTTAGATTGCTTGGCTTTTCAGAAGAAGCTAAAATCCTGTTAGATGAAATCAGAAAAGAAAAAGCAAGATATTTTAGGGATCAATTAAGTCTTTTAAAAAAAGCAGTAGAAGGCATTGATGCTGATGTAATTAATAAAGCTTTAATGTATTGCTTGGAAAGAAGGATGTATTCAGCTACGCTTTTTAAAGAAGCGGTTGAATATTTCAATCTTAAAGAAAAAGAAAAAATAGGCACAGAAAAACAGAAAACAAATCCTATCCCTGAAAAATACAAGAATGTAAAACCTGACATAAGAAGCATTGAAGAATATTGTAAGATAATTGGAGGGATAGGGCAATGGATAAGATAAAGATAATCAAAGATTATGCGAGGAATCTTAAGCTTGGGTATATACGGGATAACGTCCAGAAGATTATTGATGATGCAGATAATAAAGATTTATCATACCATGATTTGATAATAGAGCTATTAAAGGGTGAGATAGAGCAAAGAAATAGAAAGGCACAGGAAAGAAGGCTAAAACAGGCTGGATTTCCTGTGATAAAAACAATAGAAAGCTTTGACACAGAGTTTCAAAGATCAATAACTAAAAAGCAGATAAACAGGCTTTTAGAGATGGACTGGATAGATAATATATATAACCTAATATTTTTAGGGCCACCTGGAGTAGGTAAAACGCATCTTGCAATAGCACTTGGATACAAAGCTGTTGAAATGGGATACAAGGTAAGTTTCACAACGATGGACAGGCTAATGTATCATTTAAAAACACAGGATATATCAAGGAAAAGCAAAAGTAAAATAAATAGGATATACTCTTCAGACCTTGTCATAATTGATGAAATTGGATATTTACCGATTTCACATGAAGAAGCAAATATGTTTTTTCAATTAATATCAAATCTACATGAACAAACGTCAATAATTATCACATCTAATAAAGGGTTTGAAGAGTGGAGTGAGCTTTTGCAGGATGTAGCATTAACCACAGCTATATTGGACAGGCTAACCTACCGATGTGAGATTTTTAATATGACAGGCAAAAGCTACAGGTTGGAAAACAGGAAGTCGCTATTTAATGATTAGATTTAATGATTAGATATAATGATTAGATGGAAAAATTTCGGGATAAAAAATTTCCGAAATTTCTCCAAAAGTACTTGCCGATTACAATCTCTTGTTGGAACATCTTTTTCATAAAGTGAAATTATTTTTTCTTCTATACCTTATATATTTCTTTTGTGTTTTGAGACGATTATAGTTTCAAGTTTTCCACACTTAT
>NZ_JAUONW010000060.1:0-2852 GCF_030546345.1 Caloramator sp. CAR-1 | reverse complement strand
CATTTTATTTCAAAATATTTGGCAAAGTCCTCAACTATTTCTTCTCGTTTTCTTGCTATTGTGCTTTTCCCCATATTAAGCATGTCTGCTATGTAATAAATACTATATCCATCTCCATACTTCATCTCAATAATTTGCTTTGCTTCTTCACTCATTTGATTAATCGCATATTCTATGTCGGCAATTCTTGTTTCAATATCTATTACTTTTGCTTTTAGCTTTAATTTTTCTTTGATTGTTCTTTTTAATTCTTCTTCAAGTTTTGTTATTAATCTTATAAGTTCTTTTTCTGCTTGACTGGATCCGTCGCTATTACTTTGTATATAAGGTTTATCATAAGCTATTGATTGTAAATCTGTTTTTAATGTTACATTCGTATTTTTAATATCTTCAGTAAGTTTTCTTATCTTTTGCTCAAGTATTTCAATTTTATGTTTCATTCTTCCTAATTTCTTCTTATCTCTAAAATACCTATACAACATTCCTTCTGTCTTTCTAAAGATTTCGTGTTTTATCATTACGTCACCACCTTATTGTGAACTTTTTGTTTAACTAAGACCTATACATCACCTTCTATTCCATTTGTTCCATTCTTGTTCAAATTCATTCATTTTCTCTCTAATCAAGTTTGTCTGTGCATTAACTTCTTTCCATACTGTCAGAGCTAATAATAGAGCTGTAAAAAAGATTCCAATCATCCCACCAATTATCATAATAATTATTACTTTTAACATACCTTTACCCTCCTAATTTTCATTAACTTTTCCCCATCTTTAT
The DNA here is from genome assembly GCF_030546345.1 of Caloramator sp. CAR-1. NCBI lineage: Bacteria > Bacillati > Bacillota > Clostridia > Eubacteriales > Clostridiaceae > Caloramator > Caloramator sp. CAR-1. The sequence goes on along the minus strand of NZ_JAUONW010000060.1, from coordinate 2,075 downwards.
AAACTTGTCCACAAACTGTGCATAACTTTATACTTATTTTATCTTTTCCATGCTTCATTTTGCCTTCTATAAGAACCATTCCACATTCGCATATATTGCTTTGTTGTTTATGTATCTTTGCAGCCTTCTCCGCATTTATCTTAAATCTAATCAAGTCATTCGCCAGGAGGTCCACTATTGCACATGCAGTGTATTTTATTGCTTCTGGGTGCATATTACTTTACCTCCTAAATTAATTTTAATTGTCCTAGTTGAACAAAGTTTTTTAGATTCTTTGCAAATTCAGAAGTTTTCCTCCAGCCACCATGCTCATACCATATTTTGTCCTCATATCTTGCAATAGCTTCTTTTAACTTCATCTTTTCAAATAAAATTTCACATGGTCTACATTTTAAAATTAACAAATTTCCGTTTACTTCTTTTGTCCAGGGTAAAAACCTTTCTTCATTTAATAATAAAGCTTTTTCTATCGTTATTCCTTCTTCTGATACGTCCTTTATAACACATCTGTAATATAATTCGTTATTGTCATATATTAAAGAATATATAAATTGTCCTGGAGTCAGGTCATATCCATATTCCTCTTTCTCTATTTCTGTCATATTAATTGATATGCCTAATCCTCTATTATCTCGATAGTAAAGCTTTAAATTGTCTCCTTTGATAATCACTTTACATCTCTCCTTGATTTTTATATAAGCTCTGTAAGCCACTCAATTCCGCTTGCAATGCCTCAAGCATATCCCTCGCTGTTTTATAACTCACCTCTGCCAGGTCTCTTTTGTATTTCAACTCTGCCACATTTCCTCTTGCAACATCAGGGATGAGAGTGGCTTGCATTTTCTCATCCTTCAATTTTACAATCTCTTTTGCTAATGCAAGCCTATATTCCCTTTCAGCTTCGGCATAAGCCTTAGCGTATTTGTAAAGTTCATTAACTCCTTTTTCAATTCTCTTTGCTGTTTCGTAAATAGCTTGTCCTATATCTATCATATCTAATGCCATGTTATGCAGCCCCTAACATTTTAATTTTGTTCACTCATAATTATTCTCTGCCATCTATCTATAAAAACTTGCTTTTTTATTCTTAATTCATCCGCATCCATATTTGCTGGTGTTATTTGATATGGGCATCCTTTTGCTGTTAAATCGTATTCTTCTATGTCTCTTGATTTGAATATCTTATAAAATTTGCATTCTTTAAAGTTTTTACATGCCATTTTGCATTTTTCATCGCAGCCGAGTTCAAGTAAAAGCTCCGATAAGTCAATTAGTTTTTCTTGTGTTACCTTCTTTTTCTTCTTTAACTCAAACTTTTTTGGAATGTTATATTGAAAATGATTAGGCAAATGTTCATTTAAAGCTGCTGCAAACTCTGCTAATCTCTTATCTCCAAAACCTAATTTTTCTCTTAACACATGTTCTAAAGCATCACTTACTGCAATTATGTAATCTTCAACTGCTCTTGTTGCTAATTCTTTTGCCCTTTCTTCTGCTGCATTTGCTGCTGCTTTCATAAGTGCATTTGTCCCTTGCTGTTTTAATCTATTTTGTATAGCTTGTCTTTGCATTTTTCTTATCATATTGCCCATACAAAATCCCCCTTTTTACAAAATTGATAAAAACTCCTCTAATGTCATGCATACTATCCAGCCTTTATTATCCTGTCTCATAAAAAGCATATTGCTGTTTTTATCTTGTTCAAGCCACTTGTATATTGTGTTTAAGCCTGACTTTCTTCTCTTAACTTCAATTCTTTTTTCAGTATCTTTAATTTTACATATCACATCACATGAATATTTGTCTGTTTTTAAAGCTCCTGAGAGAGGAATTCTCTCGGCCTGTATCCCATATTTATTTAAAAGCTCCACTACTTCTCTCTCTCCTGTATAGCCTTTTCTTTTCGCTCTCTTTCCTCTCTTACTCGCTTCACTTTCCTTTTTCATTTTCTTGGCCAACTTCCTTTCTTCTCTTTGTCTTATTTGTCTTTTACAGAAGATTCTTTTATCCTCTGGCCAATATAGGCTGTAATCTTCACATATCCAACATTTTCCTTGTGTGAAACTTATAAAGTT
>NZ_JAUONW010000006.1:0-43969 GCF_030546345.1 Caloramator sp. CAR-1 | reverse complement strand
TTTCCATTCTCTCAATGCTAAATTCTTTACATCAGGATTTTTATATCCACATTCACTACATGTTTGACTTGATGCATAATTTTGTGGTGCTATTATTATTTCTCTGCCATACCATCTTGCTTTATATTCTAACATCCTTCTAAATTCTGCCCATGATACTTCTGTTATTGCTTTGGCTAATTTATGATTTTGTTGCATATTCTTTACCTGTAAATCTTCTAAAACTATCACTTGATTTTCGTGTATAATTTTAGAAGATAATTTGTGAAGAAAATCTTTTCTTTGATTTGATATCTTTTCGTGTAGTTTTGCAAGTTTTTGTCTTGTCCTTTCATAGTTTTTACTTTGCTTTTGCTTTCTTGATAATGATTTTTGTATAATTTTAATTCTTTTTTCTGTTTTTCTTAACCATTTTGGATTTTCTACCTTTGTTCCATCAGATAAAATAGCAAATTCTTTAATTCCTAAATCTATACCTACTTTTTTATCTATTTTAGGTAATTCTTTAATTTCTTCTTCTACAAGTATAGAAGCATAATATTTGCCTGTTGGCGTTTTTGATATAGTTACGGATTTAATTCTTCCTTCAAATTGTCTGTGTTGTTTTATTTTTATTTTTGTCTTTAACTTTGGAACTTTTAGATAACTACCTTCAAGTGTTACTGTCCCATTTTGATTATTTGTAGTATAAGACTGGTAACCTTTCTTTTTCTTGAACTTTGGAAAGGCTGTTTTTTTATCTCTAAAGAAATTTTTATATGCTTTTTCTAAATTAAGCTGTGCATTAGCAAGGGCAAGGCTATCTACTTCCTTTAGAAACGGATATTCTTTTTTATATTGTGCAGGTGTATTGTTTAGCATTTCCCCTGTTTTTTTATAATGTTCTATTCTGTCATGTAGCATTTTGTTGTATATAAATCTTACACAACCAAATACTTTAGCAAAATATTCTTCTTGTTCTTTTGTTGGATATATCCTGTATTTATAAGCCTTTAGCAAAATTACACCTCCTTCCTGTAATACTGATTATATCATAAAAAAGAATTTATCAATCAACATTCATCACCCACTTATAGAAGTGGGCGACTTCTGTTACTCTTTAGTTAAATTCCTAATGCCTCCTTTAAATCTTTAACCCTTAGGCGACTTACTTGAAGCTCTGTTTTTTCGTCATCGTTCATAATAATTTTATAAGTTCCATTAAACCAAGGATATATCTCCTTTATTTTATTTAGATTTACTAAATAACTTTTATGAATTCTAAAAAATCCTGTCTTTTCCTCAATCTCATTTAAGGTATAATTTGTAAGATATGTCTTGTCCTTTGTTTTAACGAGAGTCTTATCATTTTCTATATAACAAAAATAAATAGCATCCAAATCTAGCAAAATAATCTTTTCGTTTTTTTCGCATGCTAGTTTTTTAATCCTATTTTGCCCTTCAAATTTTTCAACTAAATTTTTTATGCTTTTTTCAAGTAAATTTTTGCCGGCATATTTTTCAACATAATCCCTAAGTCTAATTAATGTTTTTTCAATTCTTTTGTCATTAAAGGGCTTTAATATATAATCAACAGCTCCAACTTCAAAGGCCTTTAATGCATATTCCTCATAGGCTGTTATAAAAATAAAGTAAATTTCTTTATTTAAAAGAGTTATTTCCTTTGCCAAATCCAACCCACTCATTTCCGGCATATTGATGTCCAAAAAAACAACATCTATTTTATTCTCCTTCAACCAGTTTAAAGCTGCCTTACCGTCATTAAAAATTCCTTTGATTTCTATAAAATCATATTTATTTAAAATAAATTTAAGTTCCTCAATTGCAGGCATTTCATCTTCAACTATTATGCAATTTATCCTCTGCATATACTCCCTCCTTTGGGACTTCAAAGCTTACTTTAGTTCCAGCTCCATTCTCTGAAAAAATATTTAACGTTGCTCCTTCACCATAATAAATCTTTAGTCTATCGTTTATATTTTTAAGACCTATACCTGAACTATCCTTCAAAACCTTCTTTAATCTATCCTTCTCTATTCCAATTCCTGTGTCACTAACTTCAAAAAAGACTTTATCTTTTATATCCTGAACTTTAATCTTTACTAATCCACCATCATGCTTTTTAGTTAAGCCATGCTTTATAGCATTTTCTACTAAAGGCTGCAAAATAAACTGTGGTATTAATATATCCCTTAACTTCTCATCTATTTCATATTGAATTTGTATTCTCTCCCCAAATCTTGCCTTCTCTATATTAAGATAAAATTCAATAAGTTCAAGCTCCTTGTTTAATGTAACAAACTCTTCGGATTTTAATGTCCCCCTAAAATAATTTGATAAATCTAAAATAAGATCCCTTGCCTTTATAGGATCTAATCTACAGAAGGAAGCAATTGTATTAAGAGCGTTAAACAAAAAATGAGGATGGACTTGAGCCCTTAGAGCCTTCAATTCCGAAAGTGCAGCAGTCTCAACCTTTTTGTTTAGCTTATATATTTCAATCTGAATTGCTAAAAGCTCTGCAAGTTCCCTTAAAAATTCCTTAAATCTCTTATCATGGTCATCTAAGGAGTCTACTTCTATCCCTAAAACCCCCTCTATTTCATCATTAATTATAAGAGGAATAAAGTAAAAATAAATCTCTACATGATCCTTGTTGTAAAGCATAATTATCTTTTCCACAGGTTTTTTAAAATAATCCTTAACCTGCATATTTATAGTATCAACATCTAATTCATCTCCAATATAGCATAAAACCTTTTCCTTATCTCCAATTAAAACTCCCCTAAAATTTCCATCAAATTTAATAATTTCAGCAATCTTTAAGGATGTATGTTTATTTAGACCCCTCCTTAAATAAACCGAAGCTTGTTTTGCTATATTTAAAGATTTTAAAGCATTTATGGCAGCTATTTCATTGTAATGTCTCCTGACTGTTTTAATTATATCAATAAATATTGCAACACCTAAGGCATTAATTATAATCATTGGAATGCCAATTTCCTTTTCAAGTTCTAACGCAAGATAAAAGGGTTTTGCCAACAACAATACAAGGAATATTTGAATAGTTTCTGCAACCACACCTGCCAAAAGGCCAAGGAATGGAGATAGTTCATGGCTTTTTCCTCTAAAATAGGCTCCCACAAGACCTTCAATTATTGTTGCAATCGCACAGGCAAAACCGGTAAATCCGCCAAGCAAAAGCCTATGTCCCCCCGCAATAGCACCAACAATTGCACCTACTATCGGGCCTCCTATATATCCTGCTACTATTGCCCCAATAGGCCTTATATTAGCTATAGCACCGCCTGTCACCCTAACTCCAAGATAAGTGCCTAATATTGAAAATAGGCTAAAGGAAATTATTAATGCTACCTTATCCCCTACAGTTAAATTCTTTTTAAAGAATTTTTCGAACAATGGCGAATGGGTAAAAATATATGCTGCTAAGGCAACAAGGGCCATTCTTTCAAAGAGAGTTATAAAAAGCATCCTTTTACCTCCAGATTTTTAATTTCAACTTTAATTATAACATAAATTCTTTTGAGCTTATAAAGAAAAATATTTCCTTGTCTATATTATGTAAATACTTTATAATAAATTTGTTCACAAATAGTGTAGTAGGATGGGGGTGAAGAGAATGGAAGAAGGAGGCAGTAGTAAAATAATCTTAAAAACAAACAAGAAAATATCCCAAACTAATTTTCCATTCTTAAAATTAACCCTATCATATTACATTAGGAGTGATGAAAATGAAAAACATAATAGAATTAATAAATCAAAAAAAATTCCTGGAAGCTAGAGAGGAATTGGCAAAAAAGAATGTTGTAGATATTGCTGCGTTACTTAGCGAAATAAAAGACAAAGAATTGGTCGTTAAGATATTTAGAATTCTTCCTAAGGATATTGCCGCAGATGTTTTTTCCTACATGGAACATGAACAAAAACTTTTTATTATAAATTCAATAACCGATGCTGAGGTAGCAAATATAATAAATGATCTTTATATAGATGATACAGTAGACTTCCTAGAGGAACTTCCAGCAAACATGGTCAAAAAAATATTAAAGAATACTGATGAAACTACCCGTGCAATTATTAATCAATTTCTAAATTATCCCGAACATTCAGCTGGAAGCATCATGACTATAGAATATGTAGATCTAAAAAAAGAAATGACAGTTGAAGAGGCCCTTGAACATATTAGAAAAACCGGTGTAGACAAAGAAACTATAAACACCTGTTATGTTATAGATGAAAATAGAATCTTAGAAGGAATAATATCAATTAGAAAGCTTATATTATGCGATAAAAATAGTATAATTAAAGATATTATGAAAAAAGACTTCATTTATGTAAACACTTTAGATGATCAAGAAACTGTAGCAAAGCTCTTTAAAAAGTATGACCTTATTTCTATACCAGTTACTGATAATGAAAAAAGGCTTGTAGGGATTATTACAATTGACGATATTATAGATATCATAGACCAAGAGAACACAGAGGACCTTCAAAAAATGGCTGCCATGGCTCCAAGTGAGGAAGAATATTTAAAAACAAGCACCCTACAGCTTGCCAAAAATAGAATTACTTGGCTTTTAATACTTATGATTTCTGCAACTTTTACAGGCAACATCATAAGAAAGTTTGAGGATGTTTTACAATCAGTAGTAATTCTTGCCGCCTTTATTCCTATGCTTATGGATACAGGTGGAAATGCTGGTTCCCAATCATCAACTTTAATAATCAGAGGACTGGCTCTTGGTGAGATAAAGTCTAAAGATGTGCTAAAGGTTATAAAAAAGGAATTGGGTGTAAGTTTATTAACAGGAATTGTATTAGCATTTGTAAATTTTATTAGATTACACTTTTTAGAAAAGACTAGCCTTTTAATTTCCATTACTGTTTGTATAAGCTTGTTCTTCACTGTTGTTCTTGCAAAGGTTGTAGGAGGTATTCTTCCAATAGCTGCAAAAAAAGCTAAGGTTGACCCTGCAATAATGGCAAGTCCATTAATAACAACAATAGTGGATGCCCTTGCCCTTATCATATATTTTACAACTGCAAAAGTTTTATTAAAAATATAAGGCTACCCATAACAAGGTAGCCTTATATTTTACGCCTTTATATCCTGTGATATTTTCTTATTTTTTATAACATTAATAGCTTCTAATAATAGAACAATCGCAAGTATAAACAGAACTATTGCAATTACAACCAATATATAATTTTTAGCTATAAAGTAATTTCTGGTCAGTATAATCAACGCAGAAAGCGTAACGCAGAACATAAAAATCATTGGAATAAGAGTAACTATCCTATTCTTACCTATTCTTGTTAACCATGCGGTAACAGCTAATAATGCAAGTGCTGCAAGAAGCTGATTTGCTGATCCGAAAATCGGCCATATCTTTTGATATCCATATGCTAAAATTAAAGATGCACAAACAATTGTAATTATTGTTGCAACATATTTATTAGTTAAAGCTGAATTCTTTCCTCCTACAGTTTCAAAGAATTCCTGGAATACATACCTTCCAAGTCTTGTTGCAGTATCAAGACTTGTTAACGCAAAGGCTGTAAATGCTAAAATTACAAATACCTTTCCAAATTCTAATGGAATTCCAAAGCTATTCATAAAGGTTGCAACGCCATTTGCAAATATCAATGCGGGTGTTCCTTCTGCCTTTGAAACATAAGCAATTGAAATCAAAGCAACAATTGCTAACATACCTTCAATAAGCATTGCACCGTAACCTACAAGTTTTGCATCTTCTTCTTTATCAATCTGCTTTGCCGATGTCCCTGAACTTACAAGGGAGTGGAAACCTGAAATTGCACCACAGGCAACTGTTACAAATAGTATAGGGAATAGATATTGTGCACCAGTCTTTGTTGTAACTGTAAATCCTTTAAAAGCAGCAAGTTCAAGATTAGGATGTAAAATAAATATTCCTAATAATCCTCCAAGAAGCATTGCATAAAGCATAAATGAGTTCAAATAGTCTCTTGGTTGTAATAATAGCCAAACTGGTAATACAGAGGCTAAGAAGATATAAATAAGAAGTATTACATACCACGTTGACTTAGAAAGAGCTAAGAAGGGGAACTTATATCCTATCCATATTGCAAGGAAAAGTAGTATTACTCCAACTACTGTTGAAACTGCAACGCCATAGCCTTTTCTATATACCATAAAACCAAATAAAACTGCAAGGACCATGAAAAGCATAGATGAGGTTGCAGCTGCTGGCCCTGCCTGGAAACCTTGCACCTCTGGATTGTAAGCAAAGGATGATGCTACGATATCAGTAAATGCTGCAACAATTAAAACTAACGTAAGCCAAGCAAAAAGGTTAAAAAGTATCTTTCCTTTTTTACCAACATTAGCTTCAATTATCTCACCTATCGATTTACCATCATGTCTTATAGAAGCTACTAATGAACCAAAGTCATGCACGCCACCTACAAATATACTTCCAATAACGATCCAAAGATAAACAGGAATCCATCCAAAAATCGCTGCCTGAATAGGTCCTGCGATAGGTCCTGCACCAGCAATGGAAGCAAAATGGTGACCTAAAAGAACCTTAGAGTTAGCTGGAACATAATCTACTCCATCGTATTTTGTATGGGATGGTGTTGGCCTTTTTGAGTCAATTCCCCATTGTCTAGCAAGATATCCACCGTATAATGTGTAGGCTGTTAAGAATAAAATTGCGCCTATAATAACTAGCCATACAGAATTCATAAAAACACCTCCTTATTTTTAAGGTGCTTCTTCAAGCACCTTTTTTAACGACTTGGCAGCTTTGCTAAAAATTAATTCATCGCTGGACAAGTCAACCAAAACTACTCTTACCTCACTCCAACCATGTAGATAAAATTTATATACTTTTTTATACTTAAATTTCTTTATATATTTTTTAATATCCTCTGTTGAAGCTTTGATGAGCAATATACCTGTTATGACGGTTGACATGTGATTAGGATTGGGTTTTACAAATTCCTTTTGCAATTCGACAAGGTTATTAACAAATCGTTTGACCTTATTTATATCAGCATTATGCACTATTTTTACAAATATAAATTCATTATTTTCATAACAATCTATAATATCCTTTTTTGTTAAAAAGGTTCTTATATTTTTAACATGGCTTTTGGCAAATAAATCAAATATTTCTCCATTATACCTAAACCCACTGTCAATATCAAAGTTCCTTTTTAACTTCTCATATAAAAAGCTTATAAATTTTTCTTCCTGCATATTTATTCTCCTCTTTTAATATTTACTAATATTTATTTCTATATATGATAAATATTTCCTTCTTATTAAATGTTATATTTTTTTAATTAATACAAATATTATATTTGAGGTGATATATATGAATTTAACTCAAAAAGAAAGAATGTTACTACAAGATCAAAAGTCCCATGAAGAGTTATGCATAAAAAAATACACAACCTATGCTCAGCAGGCTAAGGATCCTCAACTTAAACAAATATTTATGAATCACGCTCAAATTGAGCAGCAGCATCTTAATACAATAAACCAAATATTAAACGGTCAGGTTCCTAATATGAATCAGCAGCAAGGTCAAACTCCTCCTTCACCAAGCTTTACTCCTCCTGCGACACAGGCTGGAATTCCAAGCCAAAGTGAGGCTGATATGTGCAAAGACATTCTCGCAACCGAAAAGTATGTATCCGGAACTTATGATACGACTATATTTGAATTCAGAGACCACAACATAAGGCAGGTTCTTAATCATATTCAAAAGGAAGAACAGGAACACGGAGAAGCCATCTTTAAATACATGGAAAGCAAAGGGATGTATCAAGTGCAGTAAACAAAAGACATGGCTCCAATAGGTTAAAATTCTATTGGAGCCATTCTTATCCATTAATTACTCAACTGTTACTGACTTTGCAAGGTTTCTTGGTTTGTCTACATCGCAGCCTCTTTCAACTGCTGTGTAGTAAGCAAGAAGTTGTAGCGGAATTACGCTCAAAACCGGTGCTAAGATTGATAAAGTCTTTGGAAGATATACAACTGCATCTGAAACCTTTGAAATATCGTCATTGCCTTCAAAGGCAAAGGATATTACATGGGCACCTCTTGCAACAACCTCCTTGATGTTGCTTAACATCTTTTCAAACAGTTCATCCTGTGTTGCAAGGGCAATTACAGGAACTCCCTTGTCTATTAATGCTATTGGGCCGTGCTTTAGTTCTCCTGCTGCATAAGCCTCAGCATGGATATAGGAAATTTCCTTTATCTTTAATGCACCTTCTAATGCAACAGCAAAGTCAAGGCCTCTTCCAATATAGAACATATCCTTATGAACATAGTGCATTGCTGCAAATTTTTGAATTGTTTCCTTTTGTTCTAAAAGATGTTCCGCCTTTTCTGGAAGCTTTAACATTTCGTCCCTTATAAGTCTAAACTCTTCATCTGAAACATTGCCGTTAAGCCTTCCAAGATAAAGGGCTATTATATACATCGCAATAAGTTGTGTTACATAAGCCTTAGTTGATGCAACGGCAATTTCAGGACCTGCCCATGTGTATAAAACATCAGTAGCTTCCCTTGCAACTGAGCTTCCAACAACATTTGTTACAGCAATCACCCTTGCTCCATTTTCTTTGCCAAGTCTTAAGGCAGCAAGAGTATCTGCAGTTTCTCCCGATTGGCTTATAACTATCATCAAAGTATTTTTGTTTATAAGAGGATTTCTATATCTAAACTCAGATGCCACATCAACCTCAACAGGGACTTTAGCAAGTCTTTCTATAACATATTTTCCAACCATTCCTGCATGATATGCAGTTCCACAGGCTACTATATATATTTTATTTATATTCTGAAGATCCTCTTTAGTTAGTTTAATATCATCAAGTTTTATTTCATCTACTCCCGGCATTAGCCTTGAAGTCATTGTATCCTTAATCGCCTTTGGTTGTTCATGAATTTCCTTAATCATAAAATGCTCATATCCGCCTTTTTCAGCAGATGCAGCATCCCATGTTACATGGAAAACTTCCTTATTAACCTTTAATCCTTCAATTGTATAAATTTCAACATTATCCTTTGTTAAAACAGCCATTTCCCTATTGTCAAGAAGATATACATCCCTTGTGTATGGTAAAACCGCTGGAATATCTGAAGCTATAAAGTTTTCACCATTGCCTTTTCCTACAATAAGTGGACTGTCCTTTCTAACTGCGATGAGTTTATCTGGTTCTTTGCTGCAAACAATTCCAAGGGCATATGAGCCTTCAATTTTTGATACAGCCTGCATTGTTGCCTTTACAATATCCCCATCATAGAAATAATCTATAAGATGTGGAACTACTTCTGTATCTGTTTCAGTTTTAAATTCATAGCCTAATGAAATAAGCCATTCCTTAAGCTTTAAGTAGTTTTCTATTATACCGTTGTGAACAACGCTTATTGTAAAATCCTTGTTAGAATGAGGGTGGGAGTTAACATCTGAAGGCTCCCCATGGGTTGCCCATCTTGTGTGTCCAATTCCTAAAGAACCATCTATTGGATTAGCCTTCAATCTTTCCTCTAAGGCAGAAAGTCTTCCTTTACATTTTTCTATCTCAATTTTTCCATTATTTACAATAGCAACACCTGCTGAGTCATATCCTCTATATTCAAGCTTTGATAAACCTTCAATCAAAATTGGAACAGCCTTTTTAGGCCCTATATATCCAACTATTCCGCACATATATTTTCTCCTTTCATATACTTTCTAGCTAGCATTTTTGACCCGCTCCCCCTTTGTCCCGAAAATCGCTTTTCGGTTTTGTAGGGTAGCTAACGGTGGTCAGCCGCAGGGCATCCGCCGATTACTCGATAAACCCTGACCTCGTCAACTTATTGGCAACCCAATAAGTCCCGGCGCTTATAAGTTTTAACATCAAATCATCCTACTTTACTCTACTAATCCTCCTCCCTTCCTTTATAAATAAAGTCAAAACCGCCAAAGGGCAGTTTTGACTCTATTATATAATAATTATATGCAATTTTAAATATAATTGTTAAAAATTAATAAATTATTTAATTTTATCTGCATTTTTTCTCAATAAGTTCGGCAATTTTCCTTGCCATATTAGTAATCTTATCTAAATCTTCACCTTCTATCATAACTCTAACTAAAGGCTCTGTTCCTGACGGCCTTATGAGAACTCTTCCACTTCCATTTAGTTCTGCTTCAGTCTTTTCTATTTCCTTTACAATCTCCCCATCCTTTAAGTATGCATCCTTTTTGTCATTAGCAACCTTTGCATTTATTAGAACCTGAGGAAGCTCCTTCATTATTGAAGCAAGTTCAGACATCTTCTTTCTGCTCTTTTTTAGAACAGAAACAAGCTGAAGGGCAGTTAAAAGACCGTCACCGGTGGTATTATAGTCAAGGAAAATAATATGCCCTGACTGTTCTCCTCCTATTTTATAGCCACCCTTTAACATTTCCTCTAAAACATATCTATCTCCAACCTTTGTTTTTACTGTGTTTATACCTTCCCTTTTGCAGGCTATGTCAAGTCCTAAATTGCTCATAACAGTAACAACAAGGGTATCTTTATCAAGTTTTCCCTTTTCCTTCATATCCTTTGCACATATTGTCATTATAAAATCTCCGTTGACGATGTTTCCATTTTCGTCTACAGCAAGGCATCTGTCGGCATCACCGTCAAAGGCAAGTCCAATATCGCATCCTTTTTCTTGTGTGAATTTTCTTAATTCCTCCATATGGGTTGATCCACAATTTTTGTTTATATTTTTTCCATTAGGATTATTGTGGATAACATAAACTTCTGCACCTAACTCTTTAAAAAGCCTTGGAGCTGCAAAATATGAAGCACCTTCAGCACAATCAAGGGCAATTCTTAACCCTTTAAAATCAACGTCTATAGTTGATTTTAAAAATTCAATATAATCTAAAATAGCATCCTCTTTAAATTCCCTAACTCCAAGATCTTCTCCAATTGGGGAAGGCACTTCTGTAAGATTATTATTAATAACCTCCTCAATTCTATCTTCTACTTCATCTGGAAGCTTATATCCATCCTTATTAAAAAACTTTATCCCATTATATTCAACTGGGTTGTGGGAAGCTGATATCACAACGCCTGCATCAGCATTATATAATCTTGTAAGGTATGCTACTGCAGGAGTTGGAACAACTCCAACGCATATTGCATGGGCACCTACAGACATTATTCCAGCAACAAGAGCTGATTCAAGCATATCCCCTGAAATTCTTGTATCCTTTCCTACAATGATTGTAGGCTTGTGGGCACCTTCCGTTAAAACATAGGCACCTGCCCTTCCAAGCTTAAAGGCAAGCTCCGCTGTAAGCTCTCTATTAGCAATACCTCTAACTCCATCGGTTCCAAACATTCTTCCCATATCCTACTCTCCTTCTTGTAAACTTACATTTGATATATTAGCATATAGATACTTTCATATCAATAATTACTTTTTACAAGCATCTACCATGTTTTCTTCCACAACCCCTGCACTGTCCTTTCTCTTCATCTTTTATGCAGGAAAACTCCCTTGAGCCACATCGTGGACATCTTTCCTTTGATATTAAATTGCCTGTTGCCGCCTTCCATACTTCTCCACATTTTTCACACTTTGCAGTGCATTCGTTTATTATATAGTTTCCACCTTCTATTCTTAACACCTTGCCATTTACTAAACTGTCTGCAACTTTTTTCTTGGCTTCTGTATAAATTCTTTGAAACGTAGACCTTGCCACCATCATCCTTTCTGCACATTCAACCTGATCTAACCCCTCAAGGTCCATAAGTCTTAAGCTTTCAAGTTCCTCAAAGGATAAAATTATACAATCTTCATCAGGGGTGTCATTATCAATGGGACCAAATAACTTTATATTAGGGACATAATATATTTTTCTTCTTTTTTTAGGCCTTGCCATTCCAATTCCTCCATAAATGTAATTTCCAATAATATTTTATCATTATTCCAGATTAATTCAACAAAAATAGTCCCCACTTTAAAGTGGGTTTAATGAGTCCCTAATATTCCAAGTTCTTTGCATTTCCTTTCTACCTTTGCAAAGGCATAACTTCCAACTAACCAAAAGATAAATATAGAAATAACAATTATTAGAAACTCTTTATCTAACGGCATTAAGGGAGTCTGACCTAATAATAATGCTCTAATACTATCATTTACATAAGTCATTGGCAAAATCATCGATATAAATACAAATCCCCTTGGCATTACCTTTATAGGGAAGGCCATACCTGACAAGGCATTTAATGTAGAATTTGTAATATCAACTATAGGTCCAGCTTCCTTTGCAATTAAAACTAACGAAGCAACGAAAAGTCCAAGGCCAAACAAACCTATTATACCCGGCAAAAGAAAGGAAATAGCCTTTAATATATTTTTATTAACTGTAAATCCAAAGGCAAAGTGACATACTATTCCTATTAAAATCACTTCAAAGGTAGTGGCTAAAAATTGAAATAGTGTCCTTCCTAAAAGTAGGGCGATTCTATTTGAAGGAGAGCTCCAATTTGATTCCAAAACTCCCTGTCTCATCTCATCCTTCAACGAAAATCCTACTGACCAAAATATCATAGAAACATATGCAGATACCATAAACCCAAGCACCATAAAACCTATATAATCTGAATTTCCAGTATATTTTTCAAAGCCTTCGATTCTTCCGTTGACGCTAAAGGCCTTACCCATGAAATAAAAGGGAGATAACCACATCAACGGCTCAAATAAAGTCATCAACACGTTTACCGGATATCTAAAATACATCTTCATGCTAATTAAAAACCTTGCCTTAAGCACATTTAAAAAGCTCATCTTCCCACCCCTAAAATCTTTCTAAAGAACCAGATATTTTTACTCTTTTTTCTACTAATTTAAAAACCAACATTCCCAATATTAAAAATATTATACCTTCACCAGAACATAATATTAAATTATATGCAGTTTCCAATAAGGTTTTATCCATAATCAAAATGTCCCTTGCAGCTTGTATTCCAAAGGTAAAGGGTAAAAACTTGGCTAAAGCTTGCATCCAATTTGGCATTATATATATTGGATAAGTTATTCCACAAAGTATCATCATGATTCCCCTTGCAACATTTACAGCAGCATTAACTTCCTTTGCCCAAAGTATTAAACTTGCGAATATCATTCCAAGGCCATAAACTCCAGGAAAAAGTATAAGAAATACAACTATCCAATCTATTAAATTTCCAGTAAATTTAATTCCATAAATTAGCCTGTATTCTATGATTCCAATCACGCTAAACATAATGGATAGAACCATAGAAATTATGCCGGCACCAAGCAAAATTGAAAATTTGTTTACGGGACACAGCCAATTGGACTCTAAAGTTCCCCTTAACTGTTCCTCCCTTAAATATCCTCCATAATTCCACATAGTAATATTAACTGCCATCCAAACCATGGTGCCAATTACTATATAGCCCATTATATTTTCAGTTCCTGCAACCTTTTGAAACACAATAAGTCCTTTTTTATCAGGTCCAGCATATGCAAAGGAAGTTAAGATGTATAAAAGTGGAAAAATAAGAGGCCAAATAATAACTGAAATAAACCATGTAGGATATCTAAATAAAGTTGCTAAATCCTTTTTAGCCACAGCTAGAATAACCCTTAAATTCTGCATTTTTTCACCTACTCCCTTAAACTCTTTCCTGTTAGATGGATAAACACATCCTCAAGGGACGGTTCTTCAACATTTATATTTAGAACCTTTGCTTTTTTCTTTAAAACATAATCTAAAATCTCATGAATGACGCTTTCTCCATCATGATGATGGATTGTAACCTCAAAGGTTCTATTTTGTTGATTATAGTGGCTTAATACATTTTGAACCTTTTCTAAATTTTTCAAACCCTCAATAGTCTCATAAGACGTCCCTATAAGTTCTAATTTCATAGTTTTCACTTCATTTATACTTTTTTTAAGATTATCTGGCTTGTCGAGGGCGATTATTTTTCCTGAATCTATAATAGCCACCCTATCGCTTAAAAAATCCGCCTCCTCCATATAATGGGTAGTCAATAGTATCGTCTTGCCTTCCCTTTTGAATTCAAGAATTATCTCCCTTAAATTTATAGCCGACTGGGGATCTAATCCTAGGGTAGGTTCATCTAATAATAATATTGGTGCATTAGGCATTAAGGCTTTACCAAGGGCCACTTTTTGTTTCATTCCAGTGGAAAATTTTTCAACTATTTGATCTGCCTTTTCGCTAAGTCCTAGCCTTTCTAAAATCATTTCTGCCCTTTCCTTTGCTTCTTTTCTTTTAAGTCCATAAAGGGCACCAAAATACTCGAGGTTTTCCCTTGCTGTCAATTTCCAATAAATACTTCTATCCCCAGCTAAAACTGTTCCAATATTTCTTTGGGCTTTTATAGTTTCCTTTACAACATCTATTCCCAAAACTAATATAGTTCCTTCAGTTGGGAGTAAAAGCCCTGTTATCATTTTTATTAAAGTTGTCTTTCCTGCACCATTAGGTCCTAAAAGGCCAAATATTTCTCCTTTATAAATATCAAAACTAACACCATCGACTGCTTTGAATTCTTTTACTTCTGATTTTTTAAATAGTGCTCTTTTCTTTGAATAAAAATATTTTTTTACATCTCTAACCTCTATTGCCTTCTCCACCCCTACAACACCCTTTCCAAAAATTTCTTATAAGTTTATTTTAACATAAAACTTAATTTTTTCAATATTCATTTTAATATTTTTAATATTGTTCTTAATTTTATTTTTATTTGTGATTTATATTTTTTATTTTTATAATATTATAATTAATTTTATAACTTCACAACCAATCAATCGGCTATTCGATAAATTAAGAATGATAAAATTGAAAAAATATAGAAAATTATTAGATAATGCTAAAATATGCTATATAAAAAATAAAAGAGAGGCTAAGCCTCTCTTTATTTTGCAAACTCTGCTCCTCTTTCAAGGGCCTTTTTATTTAATTCGTAGAACTGCTCTTTTCCATGCTCCTTCAATGCCTTAAGAAGTGACTCCATTGAAACTATCTTAGTCTTTTCAACAAGAGCTCCTAAAAGAACCATGTTGGCAATCTTCTTTGATCCAACCTCTTCTGCAATCCTTTGTGCAGGTATTTTAATAACTTCTATGTCCGTTCTTTCTGGCTCTCTATTTACAAGGTCGCTATCCATTATCAAAAGTCCACCTTTTACAACATATCTTTCAAACTTATCAAGGGATGGTCTATTCATTACTACAACAGCTGTTGCATCCGTTACAAGCGGAGCACCGATTGGTTCATCGCTTACTATAACTGAACAATTTGAAGTTCCTCCACGCATTTCTGGTCCATAGCTTGGGAACCATGAAACATTTAAGTTTTCTTCAAGACCTGCATGGGCTAAAAATTTTCCCATTGAAAGAATTCCTTGACCGCCAAATCCTGCAAATATTATCTCCTGATGTGGCATTATTTCACCTCCCCAGCTGTTATATCCTTCTTAACTCCAAGAGGATAGTATGGTATCATGTTATCCCTTAACCATTTAATTGCTTCGTTTGGTGACAATCCCCAGTTTGTTGGGCAGATTGAAAGAACTTCTACCATTGTAAAACCTTTACCCTGCATTTGTAATTCAAAGGCCTTCTTTATAGCCTTCTTAGCCTTTATTATATTTGGAACGCTATCAACTGAAACTCTTTCAACATAAACTGCACCATCAAGAGTCGCAATCATTTCTGAAACCCTTATTGGATGCCCTGCAGTATTTACATCCCTACCATAGGGTGATGTTTCTGTAACCTGGCCTGGAAGCGTAGTAGGTGCCATTTGTCCCCCAGTCATACCATAGATAGCATTATTTACGAATATAGTAGTTATCTTTTCTCCTCTTGCTGCAGCATGAACTATCTCAGCTGTTCCTATAGCCGCAAGGTCACCGTCTCCCTGATAAGTAAATACTATACTATCTGGCACTGCCCTTTTAATACCTGTAGCAACCGCTGGTGCTCTACCATGGGCAGCTTCATACATATCGCATGTAAAATAATCATAAGCAAGAACTGAACATCCAACAGGTGCAACACCTATTGTTTTATCTAAGATTCCAAGCTCATCTATAACTTCTGCCACAAGTCTGTGGATAACTCCATGGGTACAACCAGGGCAGTAATGGGTTGGCACGTCTAAAAGTGCCTTTGGTCTTTCAAATACTATAGCCATTACTTAGCACCTCCTACGATTTCCTTAATTTTATTTGCAATTTCAGCTGGGGTTGGAACCATTCCACCGCTTCTTCCATAGAAGAATACAGGCTTTCTTCCGTTAACTGAAAGTTTTACATCTTCCACCATTTGACCTTCGCTCATTTCAATTGATATAAATCCAGCTTTAACCTTGTCCATAACTTCATCAAATGCCTTCTTTGGATATGGCCAAAGGGTTATCGGTCTTATTAGCCCAACCTTTATTCCTTCCTTTTCAAGCATCTTAATTGCATTTTTACATATTCTTGATAATGTTCCATAGGATACTATTGCTAAATCAACTTCTCCATCAAAATTGTAAAGTTCATATTTAACTTCATTCTTTTCTATTTCAGCATATTTTGCTTGTAATTTTCTGTTGTGTGCTTCTAACTCCTCTGGCTTTAAGAAAAGTGAATTTATAACATTATGATTTTGTCTTCCTCTTAAGCCATTTGCAGCCCAAGTTTTTTCTGGAAGATTTCTTGTAGTTTGTCTTTCTTTAAATTCAACAGGTTCCATCATCTGCCCAAGCATTCCATCTCCCATAACCATAACAGGGTTTCTATACTGATCTGCAACATCGAAGGCTTCTTGAACAAGGTCAACAAGCTCTTGAACTGATGATGGTGCATAAACTACCATTCTATAGTCTCCGTGTCCGCCACCCTTTGTTGCTTGGAAATAGTCGGACTGTGCAGGCTGAATTCCACCAAGACCTGGGCCTCCTCTAACGATGTTTATGATTACACATGGAAGTTCAGCACCAGCTATATATGAAATACCCTCTGATTTTAAGCTAATTCCTGGACTTGAGGATGATGTCATCACTCTAACACCAGCGCCTGCTGCACCATAAACCATGTTTATAGCAGCAACTTCGCTTTCCGCCTGTAAAAATACTCTTCCAACCTGTGGCATTCTCCTTGACATATAGGCTGCAACTTCAGTTTGTGGTGTTATAGGATAACCGAAAAAGCATTGGCAGCCTGCATGGATAGCAGCTTCACCTATGGCTTCGTTACCCTTCATTAATACCTTTTTAGCCATCTTATTTACCTCCCTAAATTATTTTTCAACAGTTATAACAACATCTGGACAAATTCTTGCACATGAAGCACAAGCAATGCATTTTACCATCTTCTCTTCTGTCACTGTCGCTGGGTGATATCCTTTGATATTCAATTTTTCTGAAAAGGAGATGATTTTCACAGGACATACTTCGATACACAAGCCACATCCCTTGCACCTATCTTCTCTAAATGTTACCTTACCCATACATAGGCCTCCTTTTAAATTAATTACTCTAAGTCACGCCTCCAAGGAGGAAGCATAAATATTTTTATTGGGAAAATATTTCCCCCAATTTCTTCTTTAACTTGTGAAACCAAATCTTCCCTTACTGCCGTAAAGGCAATAGGAATATTAATTTTTTCTGAAACTTCCTTGACAATCTCAAATCCTTCTTTAATCATATCTACTGTTGTTTCATATGAAAGATTAGTATTATTAATAAGATATTTTACCTTTAGCCTCGATGCCCTTTGGATTTCATCTATATACTGAATTATGCTATCTACATCATTGGTTAAAGGCCTTATTGTATTAATAACAAAATACATATCATAGTCTTCTTCTCTAAAGTATTTATTGTATTGTCCTAAAGCAACAGCTCCCTGATCATCGCCACCAACATCTAAAACAACTTCATATGTTTTATCATTAAACACAGTTAAAGTATTTAAAGGCACTGTCCCAAGCTCTGCATTTGAAAACTCCTTTGGTGTAGCGATAACCTTTATACCCTTTTCTTCTAAATAATCTGTTTGATCTCTTGTGCAAAAATATGGATTTACTATATCAAGATCGGCAATCGCAACCTTTTTACCCTCTTCATTAAGTTTTAGAGCATAATTTATAGCTATTTCAGTTTTACCACTTCCAAAGTGACCTGTAAAAACTCTAATTCTTGACATTAAATCACCTACTTATATTCTTTAGCAATCTCTTCTCCCCTTAAAACTCTAAGTCCACCTTCTGCAAGGGCAAGCATCTCATCCTCACCCGGATAAACTACAACAGGTGCAATAAAGCTTATTCTTTCCTTGATCCATTCTACAAATGTCTTACCATATGCAAGACCGCCTGTTAGAATGATAGCATCTACTTCTCCCTTTAAAACAGTTGCACACATTCCTATTTCCTTCGCAACCTGGTATGCCATTGCCTTATAAACAAGTTCTGCTTCTTTATTTCCTTCATTCATCATCTTTTCAACGTCTCTTGCATCGTTTGTTCCAAAATAAGCCATAAGACCGCCTTTTCCTGTTATTTTTTTCTTTATTTCATCTAAAGTATATTTACCAGAGAAACAAAGTTTTACAAGATCTCCAACAGGTAGGCTTCCTGTTCTTTCTGGTGAAAATGGCCCTTCTCCATCTAAGGCGTTATTTACATCTACGACTCTTCCTTTTCTATGCGCTCCAACAGAAATTCCTCCACCTAGATGAGCCACTATTAAATTTAGCTCTTCATATTTTTTCCCATGTTCCTTTGCATATCTTTTTGCAACTGCCTTTTGATTTAAAGCATGGAATATGCTTTTTCTTTGTATTTCAGGCATACCTGATATTCTTGCAATTTCATCCATTTCATCTACTACAACTGGGTCAACGATAAATGCAGGAATGTTAACTGACTTTGCTATTTCATAGGCTATTACTCCACCTAAGTTAGATGCGTGTTGCCCTTGAACGCCAATCTTTAGATCTTCTATCATTTTTTCATTAACGTTATATGTTCCACCTTCGATTGGTTTTAAAAGTCCACCTCTACCAACTACAGCATTTAATGATTCGATTGGAACATTCTTTTCCTTTAAAGCACTTAGTATAACATTTTTTCTAAACTCGTATTGTTCAAATATAGTATTGTATGGTGCAAGCTCCTCTGATGAGTGTCTTAAAGTTTCAACGAATACGGGGTTTAAGTCATCAAAAACTGCTATTTTAGTTGAAGTTGAACCAGGATTAATAACAAGCATTCTAAACATAGAAATTCCTCCTTATTTTGTAACTTCAGCCACTAAACTAGCAAGGGCAATTGAATACAACTTGCTTTCGTTGCTATCAGCTCTCGAAGTTAATATTACTGGAGCAGCTGCTCCTGAAAGAATTCCTCCATTCTTTGCGTTAGATGTATATGTAAGAGTTTTATACATTGCATTTCCTGTTTCAATATTTGGAACTAAAATTATATCCGCATGGCCTGCAACAGGGCTCTTTATTCCCTTATGCTTAGCTGCTTCTTCTGAAAGGGCATTGTCTATTGCTAATGGTCCATCGATTATGCATCCCTTTATCTGTCCTCTATCGTTCATCTTTGATAAAACTGCTGCATCGATTGTTGGTTGCATATCAGGATTTACAACTTCAACTGCTGCAACAACTGCAACTTTTGGCATTTCCATTCCTATAGACTTCGCAACTACCACTGCATTTTCAATAATTTCCTTTTTAGTTTTCAAATCCGGTGCTATATTCATAGCAGCATCAGTTAAAAGAAGCATTCTATTTAATGCTGGAACTTCAAACACAGCAACATGGGATAAAACTTTACCAGTTCTAAGTCCCCTTTCCTTGTCTAAAACAGCTCTTAAGAATGTAGCTGTATCAACAAGTCCCTTCATTAGCATATGCGCTTTCTTGCTTGAAACAAGTTCAACAGCTAATAGGGAAGCTTTTGCATTGTCCTTTTCATCGATTATCTCAAACATATCCTCAGGAATTCCAAGGATTTTTTCACATTCTAAAATCTTTTCCCTATCTCCAACTAATATAGCATCTGCAATTCCCATTTTCTTAGCTTCAAATACAGCCTCTAATACAGGCTCATCCTGTGCAACAGCAACAGCGATTTTTTTAGTTGGATAGCTTTTAACTTTTTCTAAAATTTGATCAAATGTTTTAATCATATTACCACCTCTTTTTCATATATTTTTGCTTCTTCTTCACCTTTAACTACTCTAAAGGCACCCTCTGCAAGGGCAAGCATTTCATCTTCCCCTGAAACTACTTCTACATCTGCAATGAATTTTACTCTATCTATAATTAATTCATTTAATAAATTAGAATGAGCAAGGCCTCCTGTTAAAATTATCCTGTCAACTTTTCCACATAAAACCGCTGCACAAGCTCCTATTTCCTTTGCGATTTGATAAGCCATAGCTTCAAATATAAGCTTTGCATATTCGTCGCCTTCATTTATCCTCTTTACAACTTCCCTTGCATCGTTTGTTCCTAAATATCCAACAAGGCCACCTTGACCAACCATTTTTTTCTTAAGTTCCTTATATGTATATTTGCCTGAAAATGCTATTTTTACAAGATCACCAACTGGCACCCCTCCACATCTTTCAGGCGAGAAGGGTCCACCCTCATTAGCATTATTAACGTCTACTATTTTCCCATTCTTAAGAG
This sequence comes from Caloramator sp. CAR-1, assembly GCF_030546345.1. Lineage (NCBI taxonomy): Bacteria > Bacillati > Bacillota > Clostridia > Eubacteriales > Clostridiaceae > Caloramator > Caloramator sp. CAR-1. Next base: position 23,197 of record NZ_JAUONW010000006.1, on the reverse strand, counting down.
GGGCAACAGAAATTCCTCCGCCTAGATGGGCAACAATAAAATTAACTTCATCTAACTTTTTGTTTAGCTTTTTAGCTACCCTTCTTGATACTGCCTTAATATTTAAAGCATGGACTAACGACCTTCTTGGAATCTCTGGAAGACCTGAGATCCTTGCAATATCTTCAAACTCATCTACGGCAACCGGATCTACTATATATGCATTTATCCCCTGTGAATCGGCTATAGATTTGGCTATTATCCCCCCAAGATTTGACGCATGTTCACCCTGATAACCTATCTTTAAATCCTCAATCATCTTATCAGTCACTAAATATGTCCCGCTTGGCATTGGTCTTAAAAGACCTCCACGTCCTACAATTGCAATAAATTGTGAAAGTTCAAATCCTTCTTCTTTGATCCATTCTAAAATAGCATTCTTTCTAAATTCATACTGATCAGCAATTTTTTCAAATTTTGCAAGTTCTTCTGCTGAGTGAGAAATATTTTGCTGCCTTAAATTTTCAGTTCCCTTAAAAATAGCTACCTTTGTTGAAGTTGAACCTGGATTAATTGCTAGTATCAGTTCCCTCATGATACCCCCACCTTTTAAAAAAGTATCCACTTATATTTTAATTTATTACACTTTAACTTTGCAACTATAATTTAAATTTAATTAAAACTTATCCTTCATAAGGTTTAAACTTTTGCATGATTTTTTCCGCAACCTTCATTCCATCAACAGCAGCTGAAATAATACCTCCAGCATATCCCGCTCCTTCACCTGCCGGATAAAGCCCTGATATATTGGCACTTTCTAAATTTTCATTTCTTTCCATTCTAATAGGAGATGACGTTCTTGTTTCAACCCCCGTCATAATTGCATCATATCTTGCAAAACCTCTTATTTTTTTGTCAAAATCCTTCAATCCTTCTTTTATGGAATTTATTACATAATTAGGTAGACATTCACTTAAATTAGCAAAATTATATCCCCTTGTATAACTTGGTTTAACCTTGCCCAATTTTGTGGAAATTTTATCCTTTAAAAAGTCTCCAACCAGCTGAACAGGAGCTAAATAATTTCCACCACCTTTTTTAAAGGCAAGGCCTTCATAATGTCTTTGAAATTCTACACCTGCAAGGGGGTGATCCGAACCAAAATCAGAAGGGTTAACTCCAACCACAATTGCACTATTTGCATTTTCTTTATCCCTAGCAAACTCACTCATTCCGTTAGTTACAACCATATTTTCCTCAGATGAAGCTGCAACTACAGTCCCCCCTGGACACATGCAAAAGGAATAAACAGGCCTTCCTGACCTTGTTGTATAGGTTAATCTGTAGTCAGCTGCCTTAAGCCTTGGATGTCCTGCAAATTTCCCATATTGATTTTCATCTATCATTTTTTGAAGATGTTCAATTCTTAATCCTATTGCAAAGGGCTTTGGTGATATTAAAAGTCCCTTATTGAATAAAACTTCATAAGTATCCCTTGCACTATGCCCTATTGCTAGTATAACTACATCACTGGGAATTTCAATGTTATCATTTACAATTATGGATACCAGTTTGCCATCCTTTATATTAAATCCAGTAACCTTAGAATTAAAGTAAATTTCACCTCCTAAAGATATAATCTTTTTTCTAATATTCTTCACAACCGTCTTTAATATATCCGTTCCAATATGTGGTTTTGCAACATACTTAATCTCCTTTGGTGCACCAGCCTTTACAAATTCATCTAAAACAAAATCACATCTTTTATCCTTTATTCTCGTTGTAAGTTTACCGTCTGAATATGTTCCTGCTCCGCCTTCCCCAAACTGAACATTGGATTCTTTATTTAGCTTACCTTCCCTCCAAAATATTTCAACATCTTTGTCCCTTTCATCGACTTCCTTTCCTCTTTCAAATATTATCGGCCTATAGCCATGCATAGAAAGTAAAAGTCCAGCAAATAATCCTGCTGGCCCTAACCCGATAATTATTGGTCTATAATTTAACTTTTCATTACCATATTCAATTTTCAATTCTTCTTCCTTTGGTTCAATCGTTATATCTTTATTCGATGCCCTTTCTACTATCTTTATTTCATCCCTACACTCAAACATAACTTGATAAACAAAATCAATTTTTCCCTTTCTTCTTGCATCTACCGATTCCTTTAAAATCCTGAAATTTTGCATATCGTCAACTGAAATATTCGCAAGCTTTGCTGCTTTAGGTTTTAATAGGCTGATGTCCTCATCAATAGATAGTCTTATGTTGTTTATTTTAATTGGCATATGCAACCTCCATCATTTTTTATTTATATTTACTGTAGCTTCATTTATATGCTTTCTTTTTAGAGCCACATTGTTAGGCAAATCAAGTTTTATTGGAATTTGATATTCGCCCTCCTGCTTATCTGATACATCTACATAAGCAATAATAGAATCTGAACTAAGAGAATTAATTATGCTTTCTGATCCCATAACTGTAACGTTAATCTTTGTTGGATAAACTAAATAATCATAATCGTTGTTAACATTATGAATTTGTAAATCTACCGATAATGTCTTTTCTATTTTATTTTCTACCTTTATGTCAACGGTTATACTTTTTATATTATTTGCTAGTGAAATGCCTTCTGGGATTATCAAATTAATATCTTTATAGGTTGATAAATTAATCTTTGACAAATCCATCGGTTCTGTCTCAATATAATCAACAGCATTAATTATGTCTTTTTCACCAATTATTTTAACAGATGCAGGCATTGGGCTTATTGAATGTAATATTTTATTGTCCGGAACTTCGCCCTTTGTTTTTACTATAACAGGAACTTCTTTAGACGGCTTAATCGGAAAGTAAACATCAATATATTTAGGCTCAATATTAAGGTATTGGACAGAATCTCCATAACTGTCTATAACCTTTATTGGTAAAGAGGCTGAAAAATCAGTATCCCGCTTAGATAAATCGACATTTATAACAGCACCTATAGCTTTAGCTACATATGTTTCTGGTCCTCTTATTAAAATCTCTGAGGGCTTTATATTTGGATTAACATATCCAAAGCCTTCCTTAGGCTGGCCAGTTATATTTAAGCTTACGGGAACAGTCTTTTCAAGTAAGCTATCGATCTTTACCTTGACATAGGGAATTCCCCTTTCATAAAGAACAGAAACCCCTTTAGGTGCCGATTTAACCTCAACCGGAACATTGTTAATTCCCTTTTTAATATATCCTCCTAAATCCGCCTCTAATCTAAAGTCTTCAGGTTTTGCCTTAAAAACATCCATTGCTCTTCCTGTAATTGTTAAATTTACCGCAAAGGTTTGGTTAGGAACTATCGTCAAATTGTTTTGTTCTAAATTATCAAGATTAGTAAAATAAACTGGAATATCTTCTATAACCCTAGTTTGTGTTGGATTTTGTTCCCCCATAACATAAATCCATAAAACAAAAGCAATAAATACACAAAAAATCATAGTTATTATTTCTTGTTTGTTTTTCCAAGCCATATTTTCACCTTCTTAAACATTGTTGAATCAGTAAACATATTATGGATAAGAAGCTTTGTTAGGACATTTTTTAGCCTTTCTATGTTGTATCCCCTTGTAAGTCTTCCATTTATCGCCAAAGAAATAGTGCCGGTTTCTTCAGAAACAACAATGGAAATGGCATCTGACGATTCTGTTACACCTATTGCTGCCCGATGTCTTGTTCCAAGATCCTTATTGACATTTTGCTCTGTTAACGGCAGAACACATCCTGCAGCAACAATCCTATCTCTTCTTATTATTACCGCCCCATCATGAAGTGGAGAGTTTTCAAAGAAAATATTTTCCAAAAGCTCGGATGAAACAATACCATCGATTTTTGTTCCGCTTGCCACGAAATCATTAAGTCCAGTCTCCTGTTCAATAACGATTAGAGCACCTGTTTTAGTCTTTGCCATATTATTGACAGCCACAGCTATTTCATCTACAACCTTTTGAATTTCTTCATCCGATTCAAAAAACTTTTTAGTTAAGAATCTACTTCTTCCTAAATGTTCCAGAGCCTTTCTCAATTCTGGTTGAAAAATAATAAGTAACGCAATAACTCCAACTGTTAATGTATTTTTAATTAGCCAATATAAAGTTACAAGTCCAAACCAATCGCTAAGTTTCATAACAACAGCGATAAAAACAAGTCCCTTTAAAAGCTGTTCAGCCCTTGTCTGTTTTATAAAAATATAAAATTCATAAAAAATGTAAGCTACTATTAAAATATCAATAACATTTCTTATACTCATATTTTTAATAAGATCCATAATTCCAGTAAAGCCATTCATATAACTTTCACTCCCACAATAAATCTCAACTATAATTATATATCAAAAAATTTTTTATTAGTATAATTTAATGAATTAAATTTTTAGATTATGGAAAAATTATTTAAGGAATATAATGTAAAGGAGTGATCCTATGTTAGAAAATGAAAGAATAGAAAATGAAATTAGAGATCTACTAGAAAGAGAACTTAAAGAACTTTCTATGGATATAAACGTAAAATGTGTAAATGGTCATGTAACTTTATATGGAATAGTTGACACACTATCTGAGAAATTAGCTGTAGAAGAATTAGCATCAAGAATTGATGGGGTAGATTCTATTGAAAATTCAATAACCGTCTCAACTGATGGAACAATAGAAGACAAAGAAATTGAAGAAAACGTAATGAATAAATTTAAAGGACATCCTGAACTTACCTCAGTTGGTGTTCAGGTTCAAAGAGGAACAGCAATTTTGAAAGGCAGGGTAAAAACATTAAAGGAAAAAAAATTAGCCATGAAATTAGCATCAGAAGCCCTTGGGATTAAAGACGTTGTATCCCATGTTGAAATTGATTCTTTATATAAAATTGACGATGTTACAATCAACAACAGAATACAAACTGAACTTGTAAACAATAATCTGGACAGAAATGATATAAGGGTTTTCGTTGACAATGGAAGTGTAAGATTAACCGGTTATGTGGATAGTCTTCATGATATGGAAACAGCTGAGGAAATTGCAGAAGGCATCGAGGGAGTAAGAAATGTAAAAAACTTTTTGAAAATTAGAAGGAAATAATTGGATTTAGTAGAATTTTATTAGTAAATATTTATTGGAGGGGGTTCAATGAGAAATAAAATCCAAGGAGAAATAAAAATAAATAAAATTAAAATACTAATAGTTTTATTAACCTTAACCCTTACTTCTTCAATCATCTATTTTTCTTTTTATTACTTATATAACTCTATAAACCAATCCTATTTAAAGCAAGTTAAAAAGATATTAAACAATGCAGAACAATTAAATAAGGACATTTCAAAAAAATTAGCTCTTTTACAGTCGATTTCTATTGATGATAATACATCCATTAAAAATTTAATATCTGAAATTGAAAACAAAGAAGTTAGAATGGGTGACTTAATTATTGAACTACAAAATATTACTCCGCCGGAAAAATACACATATGAGCATAAAAAAGTTATTGAATGTATTAATACAAACAAAAAACTCCTTACGCAACTTAGGCTTATTATGAATAACCTAAAATCCAACAAAATATTTAATGCTATAGATAATTTCAACAAATACATGCTTGAAACTCAGGAAAAATATAACAATTTAAAAATAGCTAAAATCAAATTACCTTCTGAATTTGCTATTTTGCCAAACAATTTACATACATTTGCATATAAATACTATTCAACCTACGAACAAAAAAATAGATTATTTGAACAATATCAAAATTATTTTATCGAAATGGATAAATTGATTAATGAATTTATTTATATAAAAACAGATTTAAATACTTATTTAGATAATATAATGAATAGTCAAGATTCTATCTACTCAACAAACATAGCGATAGAAAAAAAATTAATTAAACTTGAGGCATTACAAGCGGCATTTTCAAATTTATCAATTCCTGAAAAATTAGTTAACATCCATTCCAAAATTGACGATATTATAAACTCTTATGTAGACTACTGCAAAAACTTCAAAGAAACCATAAGTCTTCTTTCTCAAACGGGTTCTGACCAGGAAACACTTACAAAAATCAATCAAAAATTCGAAGAAGCTCAAAAATCGTATATCCAAATAACCAACCTATGGATAGAAACCTTAGAAGAATACAACAATCAAAAACAAGCCTTTTCCGATTTAAACAATCTCTAGGGGGAGCCTTTATGGGCTCCCTTAAATCATGATCATATTGCCACCCCTGCCATAATTTGTTCATTAAAATTTAAATAAAATTTTGATATAATTTAAAAAAAGATTTAAGGGGTGGTTAGCATGGTAAAGAGAATAGCATCACTATTAATAGCCTTCCTACTTATAATCCCTTCAGTAGTCAACGCTGCTATAACCCTCCCGTTATATTATGGTAATAGGGGTGAACAGGTTGCAGAACTTCAAACTAACCTTAAAACATTAGGCTACTACACATCAAACATCGATGGAATATATGGCTATACCACATACTTAGCGGTTCAGAAGTTTCAAGCCGATAACTCACTAAATCCAACTGGGACTTTAGACCTTGTTACTCTTAACCAACTTAACAAAGCATTAGCTAATGAACCGAAAATATTATCCTTTGGAATGAGGCATGAAAGTGTTTCCGAACTTCAAACTTATCTTTACGCGTTAGGATATCTTTCAGTTCAACCAACAGGATACTTCGGTAGCCTTACACAAAGTGCAGTTATGAATTTTCAAAGGGATTATGGTCTTAATGTAACAGGAAGGGCTGATAAAACTTTATTTAACAAGCTTTTTGAGGTTATCGATAATAAATACAGATCATATACTGATTATCAAATTTATTATGTGCAAAAAGGGGACACGCTCTGGAGTATATCACAAAAGTTTGGAGTAACGGTAAATGATATTTGTAGTGCAAATAATATAACTACTTCAACAGTTTTATCCATTGGACAAGCTATGAGAATTCCCAAAATTGTAGTTCCTGTAAAGCCATATTATCCAAAATATGGCGAGTATCTTGATTGGTTTACGCAAGCTCAATATATATTCCCAGTAGGTGCTGAAGCCACTGTTATAGATTACTTTACAGGAAAAAGCTTTAGAATAAAAAGAACTATAGGATCTGGTCATGCCGATGTTGAAACGTTAACGGCACAGGATACAGCAATAATGAAGGAAATATTCGGTGGAAATTGGACATGGGATGTTAGACCTATTATTTTAGTTGTAAACGGAAGAAGAATTGCAGCTTCAATGGCGGGTATGCCACATGCTGGTCTTGATGCATATCCTTCAGGGGTAAATGTATATAATAGATCCGGTAATTATGGTTATGGTCCAAATTATGATTATATAAAGGGTAATAATATGGACGGACATTTTGATATCCACTTTGTTAATTCATTAAGACATAAGGATTGGCAGGTAGATGAAAGGCATCAAGCTATGATAAAAATTTCTGCAAATAGATAAGTATTAAACCAGGCTTTTGGCCTGGTTTTTTTGTAATATTTCCCTTCAATATGAAATATTATTTTATAGAAACTTATTTTAAAGGTGGTCATGTGAAAAAAGCTGTTCTAATCATATTCATTATATTTATATCACTAATTGTCATAATAAGCGGTAAAATTACTTTTATTGATGGAAATAGCGTTTTTAAAGAAACATTTTTAAATAAAAAATTTACTAATCTGTATATCTTCGTCGATATAACTGAAAATAAAATGTATCTTATATCAGAGGGAAAGGTTGTAAAAACTTATCCTGTTTCCTCAGGAAAGTATAAAACTCCATCCCCTATCGGAACCTGGACAATAACAAGTAAGGCAAGATGGGGCGAAGGATTTGGAGGTTATTGGATGGGTTTCAATGTCCCTTGGGGTATGTATGGAATCCATGGAACTGATGAACCTTGGTCCATAGGTCGTCCCCTCTCCCATGGATGCATACGTATGTTTAATAGGGATGTCGCAGAACTTTATAGAATTACTCCAATTGGAACAAAAGTTACAATTTACGGCGGCCCCTTTGGCCCCTTTGGAAGCGGATTTAGGGTTTTAAAACCAGGTGATAGAGGTTCCGATGTTTATGTAATCCAAAAAAAATTAAAGGAATTAGGGTTTTACAATGGCTATGTAAATGGTATTTATAATGAAAGCACAAAACATGCCATTCATAGTTTTCAACGAAAACATGGGCTTTCTGTTTCAGATTATATCGGCATATCCTTTTATGGCAAGCTTGGAATTTATCTGTTTGATTAGTCCCCAATTGACTTAATCCTTCAATTGGGGAACTTATTTTATATCTATAAATTTTAATTCACCTAAAAAATTTTCATGATTTTTAGATTTTACTAACACACATAAAATATTGTTATTATATGAAAGTAAAGATATGTAATTTTCTTTAGGTAGTAAGGTAATTTTTTTATTTTTTAAATCAATAAGTTTTATATTATCTCCATCCGCTTTTGATAATACAAATAACATATTGTCTTTAACATAAAAATCAATTACATTTTCAAGCAAAACCTCTTCTTTATAGTTTTTTAATTCTATTCTTATTAATTTGTTCCCTTTTAAGTGATAATTTATATAATATAAAAATCCATTATCTAATATTAACTTCCCTAAATTAAAGTCAGCTCCAAAGTCAACTGCATTTGTTTTTATTTTTTTTGCGACTTTGCCATAAAAATTCATAACTACCAAATTCAAATTGCTATCAATAAAATAAATATTTTCATCATTGGCCTGAAGGGCATAAACTTCTTCATCATATAATCTAGATATTGAATAGTTTTCTAAATCAATTTTATATATCCCCTTCTGCCCCCAAGTCAAAATCATGTTGTTTATAATAATTCTATTTTCAAATAATGCATTAGCGATATTAGCTTCAAAGGGAAGAGCTATCAAATCCCTTCCATTCCATATTTTCCTTAATTCATTTTTATAGTCATAATAAAATATTTTGTCATTTAAGATGAAAAAATTTAGATATTTTTTAAATACCTTGTTTTGACTTACCTTGTCTACTCTTTTATTTTGAAGGTCAAACCTATATAAATAATTATCTTTGCTATTTATAAAGAAAATGCTGTCACCATATTTAATAAATCCCATTTCATTTGAATCTTTAATTAATAAAGATTTATCTTTATAAATATTAAAATCATTTGTATCTATAAAATACTCTCCACCATCAAGATAATAAAATTCTGGATATAATAAATTAAAACTTTTCTTTGCATTAAGGTCATTTGTTTTATAAATAAAGAACATAAAAAAAGCAAGAATAAAAATTAATATCTTTTTAATCACTATCATCCCCTCTTCCATAATTTACTATTTAAAATACTTCTTTTTTAAATAAATAAATCCTTCAAAAATTAGTGTATATTCGTCCTTCAAATTCATGTATATTACAACACTAATCCATTTTATTCTTAATTTTTTGCCTTTAATATAAGTTTTATTCCTATTTTTTCCTATATTTCGCAAAATTATTTAACAAATCATAGCATAATATTTTACTTATTGCACACAATAATTTTGTAAAAATTTAATGGAGGTGTTAATATGGTAAATAGAAGCATTGCTTGTAATGTTCGTGACTGCAAATATCATGCACAAAACGAAAATTATTGCACCCTTAATGCAATCCAAGTTGTAAACCATACTACTCCTGCAACTACAAAGGAAAGCACAGACTGTGGCAGCTTTGAGAAAAAATAAAGGATCTGGCTTAGCCAGATCCTAAATATTATAAAAAAATGGGACAAGGAAAGGAACTAAAAAGGTTAGAATTGTGCCGGTCAAAAAAGCAATGACGACGGTCTCTTCATCTGTAAATTTTGAAATAACAGGCAAAGTTGTATCCATTGCTGTTGCCCCTGATGGTGCTATTGCAGTTATGTAGTTTATTTTGCTTGCTATAAAGCCTATGGATAAAACGGCTAAAAGTTCTCTAAAAACGTTACTTAAAAATGCAACTGTTCCAGCTTCTGCACCTGCTAAATTTGTCAAAATTACTGCTGATAGGCTATACCACCCAAAGCCTGCCGAAATAGCCAAAGCTAAATTTGTCTGTAATTTAAAAATTAATCCTACGATCAAACCTCCAAACAAGCTACCAATAACTACAGCAAGAGGAACTAATAGTATTTTAACCCCCTTTTTCTTTATCTTTGTAAGGACCTCTTTATTCAATCCAATATCTACCCCTACCGAAAAAATCAAAAGATTAAGTGCTATAGTTGATATTTTATCAATATCTTTGAACATTTCCGGCGAAATGAAATTTCCAAAGGCTATTCCTAATGTTAAAGAAATTAAAATAATATAGACCATCTTTATTCCTCCCTTAAAAATTTTATATAAATAATATATACAGCAATCGCACTAAACAAAGCTGTAAAAAGGGCAAAGGAAAAAGATTTAATTCCAATAAGTTTAATATTTTTAACAATATTTTCATCGTTTCCGATCTTAATTCCCATAGTGAAAATAAGCAAAAATAATCCAGCTAATTGAAATTTTGAATTAAATTTAACTATTGTATCAGGCAGTTTTAAAAATGCACCTACCATAATTCCTAAAAATAAACTTAAAAAAATTAAATACACACCCATCTCCCCTTTATTATTTAAAATTTAACTTATTTCAAATATATAATTTTCTTCCAAAGTTTTCAAGCTATTATTCTTAAATTGTAAATAATAAGTTCCCTTATCAAGTTCTAATAAATAAAAGCCCTGTCTTTCAATAACTTTTAATTCCCTTTCATCAGCATTTTTAATTGTCAATTTTATATCCTTTGGAAGTTGAAAAACCTTAAGCATTATTTTTTGTTTATATTCTACATCTATTTTAAATATATCAATATCCTCAATATAATCAATGCTTCCTGAAAAAAGCATATTCTTTTTTATTTTATAAGCCTTATCAAGAGTGTTATTGTATTCATACGAATCCATGTTTACTTTAATATCATCTTCCACTATTCCTTTATATCTCATAGGATAAAATTTTTTACCGTTTTGCCCCTTTTTGATTTCTTCATATGTTCTATAACTTACTACAGTTTTATCCTTACTTTTTAAACTATTACTATGCCTTGCCTCAAGAGTTATAATTCCCTCTTTATCATAACTTTCTTTTAAATAAATAAACGTGTGCTCACCTTCAGCATTAAAAATATCCATAGGTTTAATTTTTTTTATGCTTATATATTTAAAATATCTTTTTAAAGTCTTTGTAGAAACCTTTTCAGGTAAATTATACACAGCTCCTACAAATCCTGAACAGTCAAGTCCGGCAGTTTTTGCCTTATAGCCTCCTTCTGTTAAAACATTGCCTGGGACATAATCCTTTTCTATAGCATCTTTAAAATTTTTAACATCAATCCTATCGCTAATATCAACTGAAATATATCCTCCCCAACAGTAGGGAATGCCAACAACAATTTTCCTCTCATTCCCTAAAAAATTAGGCAATTTGATATCATCACGATTAAACACTTTAGGTTGATATTCCCAAACAAAATTAATTATCTCCATCGCCCTTTTATACGCCTCTTGCCTTGTGACTTTTTTTACCTGAATCTTTTCCTTTTCAATTTTTAATAAAAAAAATATAAAAATTAATAAAAGTATTGCGATAACTAATCTAACAAACAATTTTCTATAAATCATCCTTTTTTTCCTCATATCTTCACCTAACAAAATTACTAATTTAAAAATATTACTTTAAACTATATTTTATGATAAAATCATAAAGAGAGGGGGAATTTTATGAATAATCTTGAAAATTTCATCCAATCCTTTGAAAATGTTTTGCCTTACCTAATTAAGTTCTTTGATGAAAAGGTTGCCTTTAATATCTCTGACAGAGAAAAATATCTTAAAGTTTATTATCTTGATAAACTAAACATATATGTTAAAGAAGGAGACCTTATATCAAAGGATGGTGCAGATTATGAAGCCATAAAAACAGGTAATGTAATAACTAAAGAAATTCCTAAAGAAATATTCGGCGAGCCAATTAAATGCATATCTGTCCCTATTAAAAACGATAGCAAAAATGTAATTGGTGTTTTGTCTATAATTAAAAGCACGAAAAAGCATGTTGAAATCCAGGAACTATCTAATAATTTAAATGATGCTTTGTCTCAAATTACTGAAGCGATAAGCAATATAGCCGTTGGAGTCCAAAACGTTTCTGAAGCCAATAGAAAAATTCAGCATACTATTCAAGAGGCCAATGAACAGGTAAAAAATACCGATGAAATTTTAAAATTTGTAAAAAACATTGCAGATCAAACAAATCTTTTGGGATTAAATGCTGCTATTGAAGCTGCAAGAGCTGGAGAGAGTGGAAAAGGATTTGGAGTAGTAGCTCAAGAGATAAGAAAACTTTCTACCTCCAGCAATGAATCAATTAAAAAAATAAATGAAATCCTTAAAAATATACAAAAATATGTTAACGATATAAGTTCCGATATAAACAAAACTAATATAGTTTTCCAAGATCAAGCAACTGCTCTTGAAGAAATTTTAGCAACTGTAGAGGAAATCTCTGCAACTGCTCAAGTTCTGTTTGAAATGACCAGCAAAAGATAAATGAGGCTGCAAAGCAGCCTCATTTAATTTGAACCTTCATAACCGCTTTCTTGTCTTTATAAACAGCTACGACTTCTCCTTTAATGCCCCTTTTCCCCTTAACTGTCAATACTCCGTTTTTTATTATTCCTATTTTACCATTAATCAAATATTTTATTTTATTGTTGTCAATTATATGGCTATTACCATATATATCATATCCAACGATGTTTAATCTATAACTTTTTCCATTAGATATAGTTAAATTGTCTTTGTCAAATTTAATTTTTGTTAAAGGAACTTCTTTATCTACAACCTCAACCGGAATATTTAAAACAGTTGAACCTACTTTTATGGTTAATGTCGTTAACCCAACGTTTCTTGCTTCAAAGCTCCAGTTTTTAAAGGATACGACATTAGGATCTTGGTTAGCAATTGAAATTTCTACATCTTTTAAGTTCGTTAAATTAAATATATTATTATAGCTTCCAAACGTAATATAACCCAAAATTTCTATATTTTGTTTGTTTCCCTTAGGTAAAACTATTTTATTTATCGGCTGGCCCTTCTTATCTTTTATTCCGAGATATTCAATTACTGGAACGCTTTTTATAGTTATACTATCGTTTATATATAACCTTGCAAAGCCTAAATATCCGCCATCTTCTAACTTAGCATATCTTTTACCCGATCCGTTTCCAGCTATTAAAAAGTCTACCCCATTTTCATTCCATTTTTTGAATATATGTTGATGACCGAAAATTACAAGAATATTTTTATCCTTATTTTTACTTTTATAATCAAAGATTATATCCTTTAAAAGTTTGTTATCCCTTTCAGGCATATTATAACCTTTGTTAATAAAATCCCTAGTCGGAACATGAGTAAGAATTATTATATTTTTTTTATTTGATATACTTAAGGCTCTCTTTAAAAATTCATATTGGGTTGGATCAGTGTTATATATTGAAGACATCTTTGAAGAATTTAATGTAATTATATTGGTATTCCCGTAGGAATAAAACTGAGTAGAGTCTCCAAAATTTATTAAAAGCTCGTTAGAGTTATTTAACGAATCGTGGTTCCCGGCTGTTATTATAAATGGCTTTGTTACCTTAGATAAAACTTCCTTTATTCCATCCCATTCTTCCTTTGTATCACCATCGACAATATCTCCTGCATGTAAAATAAGGTCCGGATTATCCTTACTTGAAGTTTCTATAAGCTCGTCTAAATAATACTTAGTATGTGTGTCAGCAAAGACATCAATAACTATATCCTTTTTGCTAATAACATTCATATCTTCAACCCAAAACTTTGAAACTACAACATCCGAAACATTGCCCTTTTGATCCCTTGCATAGATTGTAAGGGTATGTTCTCCATTTGACAATGGATTTTTAGGTAAGGCGAATCCATAGCCTGAAGTCTTATCGTAAAATACATTTTGCTGGATTGAATCAATAAAAAGGAATATATCATTTTGATTTACTCCCGTTTTATCGTCTAAAATATTAAATCCTATCCTCGGCATGTTAGTTCTAACCTTTGAAGAATTTAAAGGATATAAATTTGTAATTTTAGGGCCTTCTTTATCTTCTTCTAAAACAATATTAAAATTTCCTTCAAAACTAGTCTCGTTTCCCGCCTTATCTTTTAACTGAACATTTAAAATATGATTACCTTCAGCTAGCCCAATAAAATCAACATATATTTCCTTATGAATTTCATCATAAACTCCTTTATAGGCTTTTCCATCTATTTTAATATTTATTGAATTAGGATCAATTCCTGAAATATCATCGTTAACCCTTAATGTTAGTCTTCCATTAGTTGTATACATAGTTTTGGGCTTAAACTCTAGAACCTTTGGTGGAGTATAATCATTACCTTCATTATAAATAAACTTTAAATCATCTAAATAAATTGTAGATAATCCTTTCAATGATTTATCATCTTCTACAAATGATAAATTCATAAAGGTTAATGGAATAGATACATCTGGAATATCAGCTGTTAAAAATGTCCATTTTCCATTTTGAAGCTTTGTATTAAATGGAATTTTATAAACATTATCATTATTATCAACTAAATTTACATAAACTTTTGCATTTGTTCCCTCGCTATATGCCCAAACTGATATTTTTTTAGGTTTTACATGGGAAACATAAAGGTTAATTAAATCATTATTTTTTTCATCGTAAAATGTAGGATAAAGGTTGCTTGTTAAACTCTCCCTTCTATCCCATTCATTTAAGTCATAAGAAATCTTAAGGGCATACCTTCCATTTTTAACTTTTTGATCTGTAGTTTCTGCCTTTGAACTTAAAAGACCTTCAACAAAATATCTTGAACTTTCATTATGTTCAAAATCATCTATTATCATTTCATCAACGTCCACATATATGAGTGCCTTTGAAGCTTTATCCCCTATTTTTGCCACAACTTCTCCCTTCCCTTTTTGAAGGGCAGTAAAATTCCCTAACTTATCGATTTTACCTATGTTATTATTCACACTCCAGGATATTAATGATTCTGAAACAATAACATTTTTGCCATTTAATTTAGCTTCTACGCCAAATTTATTTTTTTGATTTATACTCATCCATAGATTGTTTTGAGATATTTTTAGTTCACTTATCTTATCAACCACATTAATATTTAAAATTGCCCTTTTCCCTTGGTATTCAGCAATTATTTTCCCTGTAATTGCTTTATTCCCTGCAATAAATATTCCATTAACTATTTTCCCTAAATCCTTATCAATTGTCCATTTTATATCAGCTTCCTTTAAATCAACCCTGTTATAATTAGTATCATATCCTAAAAGCTTTAAGGGATATTGAGAATTTTTATAAATATAAACATCATTTTCAGGGAAATATATATTATTTAACACATAACTCGGCCCAGAATTATCAACAAATAAAATTCCATTTGTTATGTTTCTTTCTCTACCATCCGATAACCTACTAACTACCTTTGAACTATCCTCCCATGGAAATTTAATGTTCATTTGTGTAGAGCCACCGCCATCTAAAACAACAGCATTTACAGCGCCTAAGTTTTTCATATATACTCCAAGTTCCTGATAAGTAGCTCCATCGCTTATATACCCATCTTTATTACCATAATCAACAATTACTGCAATTATCTTATTGTCATTAGTAATTCCTATAGCTGTTCTTGCTCTTTTTGAATTAACATGGGTAGGATTTGCTCCATTGTTTATTATCTCTTGAGAAGTTAATGCCTTACCATCCTTTACTATAAAAGCATACGTTCCTATCACATCTTTAATTGGTTTATCAAATTCCACTTTTATTTTAACTTTATCCCCAACCTTTAAATTATCCTTAACCCAATTAAACTTTTTGCCGTTGCTTGCAAGGACTATGCTGTCCTTTGGAATAATAATATCCTTCTTATTTACTCCTAAGTCTACTACAACTCCTTCATATTCTTTTCCAAGCTCAATTTGTGAAATCCCCTTTATAACAGTTAAAGCTCCGTTTTTATAGTAATCCTTAAAATCTACTTTTCTTTCATCGTTTAAAAGATTGTTTAATAAAATAATGGACTCTTTAAACTTTTCCCTATTAACGTTATCTATACTAATGCTTGCATTTGATTCTAATATTGTTAAGCTTGCCTGCATGTGAATATAATCTATAAATGGTATTCCTTCTTTTGTTAGCCCAAATACAGGATAGATGTTTTCTTCGCTTCTTGAAGAAAATCCAGTTAAAATGAATCCATCCCTTACCTGAGGGCCAGTGCTAAACCCCGAGGTCATCTCGAACATATCGGCATTAATACCTGCAACTACTTTTTTCCCCTTTATCTGCTCTCTTTCTATTTGATTAGTTAATGTGTCTGATTTTTTTACTTTATCTTCAGCTTTTGAAAAAACAAGTTCTATATTTTTATTGTTTAAGTCAGCATTTAAAATATATAAATTTTTTCTATCAGAATTTTGGATATATTTTCTTGTATATGTTATTCCCTTTGCTATCTCTGTTTTGTAAATTTCTGTTTCTGAATTTTTTGTTTTCGAGTAGGCAACATTAGATAAAAGAATTAATGTTGACAAAGCAATGCTTAAAATCCTTGAAGCCTTCTTCATATAATCACCCCAACACCTTTTAAAAATTAGACGCAATTATTAGTTTATTGTTCATTTTTCTATATTATACCACTAAATTTTTAAATCGTTAAATTTTTGATAATTTTCGACATAAATAGCTAATTAATATTTATTATTAATGAAAAATATATTATAATTTTTATATATAAACACTAAGAGGTGATCGCTTTGTTAGATGTAATTAAAAAAGCAGAAGAAACCCATAGTTTAAATAAAGATGAATTAGTTTTACTTTTAAAAGAGGATAAATTCGATAAAGAAATTTTTGAGGCTGCAGACAGAGTAAGAAAAAAATATGTTGGAGATGAAGTCCATTTAAGAGGTCTTATAGAATTTTCCAATATTTGTAAACAAAATTGTCTATACTGTGGATTAAGGAGAGATAATAAAAACGTAGAAAGATATAGGCTATCGGAAGAACAAATCATAAATTTTGCTAAAAATGCAAGAAATTTAGGATATAGGACAGTAGTTTTGCAATCCGGTGAAGATGATTATTTCAACGTCGATAGAATGACAAGAATATTAAGGGCAATAAAAGAACTTGATCTTGCAATTACCCTAAGTATAGGCGAAAAAAGTTATGAAGAATATAAGGCATATAAAGAAGCAGGGGCAAATAGGTATCTTCTTAGAATTGAAACTACTGATAAGGGACTTTACGAAAAGCTTGACCCTAATATGAGCCATGAAAATAGAAAAAGATGCCTTATGGATTTAAAAAAATTAGGCTATGAAGTTGGAACAGGATGCCTTGTGGGACTTCCTGGGCAAACATTAGAATCCCTTGCTGATGATATTTTGTTTTTTAAAGAAATAGATGCAGATATGATAGGTGTAGGGCCATTTATTCCAAACCCCGATACACCCCTTAAGGATGAAAAAGGGGGAACCTTTGAATTAAGCTTAAAGGTTATGGCTTTAACTAGGCTACTTTTACCCGATATAAATATTCCTGCAACTACAGCCATGGAAACTTTAAATAAAAACGGAAGATTAATAGCTCTTCAAAGCGGTGCTAATGTTGTAATGCCAAACGTTACGGAAGGAGAATATAGAAAACTTTATGCCCTTTACCCCGGTAAAATCTGTGTTAACGATACACCAGCCCACTGCTTTGGATGTATCTCAGGAAAAATCAATAGCATTGGAAGGCCGATATCCAAAGATTATGGATATAGAAAAAAGATTTTTGAAAAGGCTTAAAATTTCATATAATAAATATAAAGTAATTTTGAGGGGGCCTTTATATGACCCGGGCATATCAGGTTTTTATAGATTTTTTATTGATATTTGTTTTAATTTTAATTAACGGTTTTTTTGCTGCTTCTGAAATAGCAATTATTTCAGTTAATAGAAATAAGATTTCCATGCAGGCACAAGAAGGGGATAAAAAAGCCCTATTGATACAAAGACTTTTTAAAGAACCAAGTAAATTCCTTGCAACAATTCAGGTTGGTATAACATTAACAGGATTTCTCGCCAGTGCATCAGCAGCAGTCAGTATATCAACCTACTTTTCTCAATACTTAAAAAGATTAAATATCCCCTTTAGCGACCAAATTTCGCTATTACTTGTTACACTATTTATTTCATATATAACCCTTGTTTTAGGAGAACTTTTGCCAAAAAGACTTGCTCTTCAAAATCCTGAAAGAATTGCCTTTAGCATAATAGGAACAATAGTATTTATATCGAAGATAACAGCTCCATTTGTAAAGATATTAACATTATCAACAAACTTTTTTGCAAAGCTTTTTGGTGTTGGTGCAACCTATGAAGAGGAAAAGGTTACAGAGGATGAAATTAGAATGATGATTGACGTTGGAGAGGAAAATGGAGTTTTAAACGAGACTGAAAAAGAAATGATAGACGGTATATTTGAATTTGATGATACCTTAGCAAAGGAAGTTATGACTCCAAGAACAGCAGTTTTTGCAATAGATATTAACTCCCCATTGGAAGAAATAATCCATCAAATTATTGAAGAGCAGTATTCAAGAATTCCTGTTTATGATGGTGATATAGATAACATAGTCGGAATTCTTTATATGAAGGATTTATTTGTTGAAATGGCCTCAAAAAAATTAGATGAAATTTCAATTAAAGATCTTCTCCGCCCTGCATATTTTGTTCCAGACACTAAAAAGATAGATAGGCTCTTTAGAGAGCTTCAAGCCAGCAAAAACCATATGGCAATACTTATAGATGAATATGGAGGAGTTTCAGGTATAATTACTATTGAAGATTTGATTGAAGAAATTGTGGGAAATATTGCAGATGAATACGATGAAGATGTTAAGGATTTTCAAAAACTTGACAGCAATGTTTATATAGTCGATGGACTCGTTAGCATAGATGAAGTAAATGAAAAATTAAATCTTAAACTGCCAACTGAACATCACGATACAATTGGCGGTTTTGTTCTTAACCTTATTGGGAATATCCCTGAAACTGGTGAGAGCGTCCAATTTGAAAACATAACCTTCACTGTTGAAAAGATTGATGAAAAAAGAATTGAACAAATAAAAATTCACATAAATTAAGGTGCCGAATGGCACCTTAATTATTTCAACTTTTCTCTAAGTTTTTCGAGCATATCAACTGTCATTGAAGCAAGGTCATATTTGGGATTCCATCCCCATTCTTCCCTTGCAGCACTATCATCTAATGAGTCTGGCCATGATTCTGCAATTGATTGTCTAACTGGATCCACATTGTAATCCATTTCAAATTCAGGAATATGCTTTTTAATTTCAGCTGCAATATGTTCCGGAGCAAAGCTCATTGCTGTTATGTTGAAGGCATTTCTGTGCTTTAGTTTTGATGGGTCAGCTTCCATAAGCTGAACTATAGCCTCAAGGGCATCTGGCATATACATCATGTCCATATATGTTCCTTCTTTTATGTAGCATGTATATTTCTTATTCTTAATCGCTTCATAATATATATGAACTGCGTAATCTGTAGTTCCTCCACCTGGTAGGGTTTCGTAGGATATAAGTCCTGGATATCTTACCCCTCTTGTATCAACGCCATATTTTAAGAAATAATAGTCACAAAGGAGCTCTCCAGCAACCTTAGTTACACCATACATAGTAGTTGGTCTTTGAATTGTATCCTGTGGTGTTTTTTCCTTAGGAGTGTTTGGACCAAAGGCTGCAATTGAGCTTGGAGTAAATACTGCAAGCTTCATTTCCCTTGCGATTTCAAGAACATTATATAATCCGTTCATATTTACATTCCAAGCAAGGTCTGGCTTTGCTTCTCCTACTGCTGAAAGAATAGCTGCAAGATGGATTATAGTGTCAGGAGAGTATTTTTTAACTACTTCTGCAAGTTTTGTTGCATCAGTAACATCTACTACTTCAAATGGACCTGATTGTAATACTTTTTCTGGACCATTTGGATTCTTATCTGTCGCAATAACGTTACTATCCCCGTATAGTTTTCTAAGATACATAGTAAGTTCTGAACCAATCTGGCCTAAAGCTCCTGTTACAAGTATTTTCTTCATAAAAAATACCTCCAATAGTAATTTATTTTACACTTAAAATTATAGCATTATTATATTATTATTGCCATAATAATTTTTAATAAATTGCAACTTTTTATTCATTTTGATAAAAAAAACAAAAATTAATATCAAAATAGGGTTTGAGAATTTTTCTCAAACCCTTTAAGTTTAAATTTACTTTTCTATTTTTATTGCTTCCTCTTCACATACTTCATCTAACTTATCATCCCATAGATATTTCTTAGTTTCACTTACAATTACTCCACTCAGTGCAAGAAGTGCAATAAGGTTTGGAACTGCCATAAGTCCATTCATAAGATCAGCTAAATCCCATACAAAAGATAATGACCACACCGATCCAATATATACAAATATTACCCAAAGTATTCTATATGGCAATATTGCCTTTTTGCCAAATAAATATTCAATAGCCTTTTCACCATAATATGACCATCCAAGAATAGTTGAAAATACAAAGGTTAGCAAACCTACAGTTAATACAATTGGACCTATAGTTGGAATCTGTGAGAAGGCAGCCTTTGTAAGTGCAGCACCCTTTAAGCCCTGCTGCCACAATCCTGAGTTAACAAGAACAAGTCCCGTCATAGCACATACAACTACTGTATCCCAGAAGGTCCCTGTTGCTGAAACAAGAGCTTGTCTTACAGGGTTTCTTGTTTGTGCTGCAGCTGCTACAATAGGTGCACTACCAAGACCTGATTCATTTGAGAAAAGTCCCCTTGCAACTCCATATCTCATGGCAAGCATTATAGTTGAACCTGCAAAACCTCCAACTGCAGCTTGGCCTGTAAAGGCGGTTTTGAAAATAAGTGCTATTGTATGAGGAACAGTTTTGTAATTCATTATTAAAAGAATGAGGCATCCTAATACATAGAAAAACGCCATAAACGGAACTAATATATCGCATACCCTTGCTATACTCTTTATACCACCTAATATAACTATAGCTGTTAATATTGCCATTATTATACCTGTGATCCAAACTGGAACCTTGAAAGTTTCGTAAACCATGCTTGCAATTGAATTTGCTTGAACAGTATTACCAATGCCAAAGGCAGCTATACTTGTAAATATCGCAAACAAAAGACCTAACCATCTTTGTTTCATTCCATATTCAAGAACATACATAGGCCCACCTGCCATAGTTCCATCCTTTGTTTTTACCCTATATTTTACTGATAACAAAGACTCTGCATATTTTGTTGCTATACCAAATACACCCGTAAGCCATGTCCATAAAACAGCCCCTGGTCCTCCTAATGCAACAGCAGTTGCAACACCAACTATATTACCTGTTCCAATTGTTGCTGCAAGGGCTGTTGCCAAAGCACTAAACTGACTTACGTCCCCTTCAGCAAATTGGTCTTTAGTTATAGAAAGCTTAATTCCTTTTCCAATATATTTTTGTATAAAGCGCAACCTAATGGTTAAGAAGATATGTGTTCCGAGCAACAGAATAAGTAGCGGCCACCCCCAGATAAAACTATCAATTTTTGCAACAAGATTAGCAAAAGCCTGCATAAAATCCCCCCACTCTTTTATATTTCTATTAAAATATATGTTTTATAATTGAATCTTATTGTTAAAATTAATTATTATTTATATATCGATATATATTTTATATAAATTTAAAACTCTATTTTAAAATAAAAAAGCACCACAATATATCTTTATTGATTGATATATTGTGGTGCAATAATATTTTTATTCATTTGTCATGCTAAGCATTTTATTTATCCAATTTAGTCTTTCTTCCAAGATTGCCTTTTGCATCTTAAGGAATTCATTGTCATTATAAGCCCCAGCCAAAAATCTTTTCCCGAAATGTCTTCCTAAACCAAGTCCTAATCCACAGCCTCTGAAATTATTTTTTTGTCTATTACCATTGCAATATCCCATTCCTCTTCCTGATCTTGCTCCCCTTCCTATTGGACCAGTTCCATCTCTTCTTGGCATCCTTTTCACCTCCATAATAATATTTGGCATATGCTATTTACAATTATTATTATACATAATTTTGAGCATATGTCAATAATAATTATTAAAATTTAGGCATGTTGAAAGTATTCAACATGCCTCTTTCTATTCGCTATCCTTTTCAAGATGTCTTCTACACCATTTCCTGCAGAACTTTTCCTTTTTGCTACACACAACATTATTAGAACCACACTTAGGGCACGTAGATTTATCTTGCTCATAATTAATTTCATAAACATTGCCGCAATCTAAGCATACATTTTTACAAAAATGCGTAGTATAATGGCCACCACTGATTTTTATTGCTTTGCCTTCTGTTAGTGCTATTGCAACTTTTTTCCTTGCAGAATCGATAATATTTTGAAAGGTTTGTCTTGATATTTGCATCCTCACTGCACATTCTTCTTGATTTAATTCTTCTATATCCTTTAGCCTCATAGCTTCCAGTTCTTCTACTTTTAGAACCACTTCTTCTAAATCGCATTTAGGTTTTCCCCAAGGGACAAAATAAGTGTCCTCTGGGAAAAATTCTACTCTTCTGAATTTAATTGGTCTTGGCATTTCAATTCCTCCCTGCATACATTACATAGTCCATAGAACATAATATCCATGTCATATATTTCTATATTATTTTCTTCTTCTATTCTATTATTAAGTTTAACATATTCAATATCTATTTTACTACTAGTGAACTACCCCCACTTATAGAAGTGGTGGCTTCGTGGTCAAGGTAACTTCTGTTACCAGATTACCCACGCTCAAAGGGCTGTTCCTTCCCCATATATACCAATCACATGGCTAATTTTAGCAAATTCTTGCTTGCATTTATATCTCTATCATGAACTGCACCACACTTTGGACATTTCCATTCTCTCAATGCTAAATTCTTTACATCAGGATTTTTATATCCACATTCACTACATGTTTGACTTGAT
>NZ_JAUONW010000059.1:0-1351 GCF_030546345.1 Caloramator sp. CAR-1 | reverse complement strand
TCTATATATTCAGCCCTATGCTGCCCATCTCCTTGAACCTCCCACGACTAAAGTCGCGGGATTCCTGCTTCATCAACCTCGTAACCTACTATCTCCACAGGCGTTAATTCGGGTAGTCCCTACCCTACTGTTTTTACTTATGCTATACCTAATATCCTCTTTCCTTCTTTTAATATATTTTTACTTGCATTTACATCTCTATCATGGACTGTCCTACATATTGGACATTCCCACTCCCTTACGTTTAAGTCTTTTACTTCTTCATTTTTATAACCACATACATTACATATTTGACTTGATGGATAAAACATATCTACTTTTACTATTGTTCTTCCATACCATAATGCTTTATATTCAAGCATGTTTACAAATTTTGACCATGCTACATCTGATATGGACTTTGATAGTTTGTTATTTCTTAACATATTCTTAACCTTTAAGTCCTCCAAAATTATAACTTGGTTTTCGTTTATAATTTTAGAGGACAGCTTTTGCAAAAAATCTTCCCTTTGGTTTCTTATCTTCTCATGTATTTTGGCTACTTTCTTAGCTTGTTTCTTAAAGTTACTACTACCTAATTGTTTTTTAGAAAGCTTCCTTTGTTCCTTAATAAGTCTTTTTTCTAACTTTATAAGATATTTAGGATTGGATATTTTGTTACCTTCACTATCTATCAGAAAATGCTTTACTCCTAAATCTATACCTATTACTTTGTTAGTTTTAGACTTTTCTATAGTTTTTTCTATCCTACAGCAAATTGAAACAAAATATTTCCCTGTTGGAGTTCTACTTATAGTTGCATTTAGTATTTTACCCTCTACTTCCATTGATTTTACAAACTTTACCCAGCCTAATTTGGGTAGTTTGATTTTGTTTCCTTTAATTTCAATGTTGTTATTTGTAAATGTTGTTCTATAGCTTTGATATTTACATTTCTTTGACTTAAACTTTGGATAATTTGCTCTACCTTCAAAAAAATTCTTAAATGCTTTGTCTAAGTCTTTGAGCGAATTTTGAAGTGCAAACTTATCTGCTTCTTTTAGCCATGTATTAGTTTGTTTAAGTTTAGTTAAGTCAGCTGAGCAATCCTTATAATTAAATGTTATACCTTGAGTTTTATATATTTCTTCTCGTTTTGCAAGATAATAGTTATATACAAACCTAACACAACCAAAGGTTTTATTTATAAGCTCTATTTGTTGTTTATTAGGATAAAGCCTAAATTTAAAAGCTTTTTCCATACTTTCACCTCATAATTATTGTAACATATGTTGTTACACAAAACAAACTTTTAACTAATATAAGTTATGATACACAAATAATATATGTTATTATTAAAGCGTCCTTACTC
>NZ_JAUONW010000058.1:0-1647 GCF_030546345.1 Caloramator sp. CAR-1 | reverse complement strand
TAAAATTTCAAATMTGAARCTTATTACTTTGATAGTGTCAAGATATTGTAGGTTAATTTTTATAGACAACCCCTTAAATTAGCTAGTTTCAAGGCGTTTGTTAAATTTAAAAAACTTAAATTATATTTTCATATTTTATTGATTTTAATATCCTGTAAATTGGCGTTACTTTCCCTATGTTCAATATCGTTATATTATTCATAACTTCACGTGAAGATTTATTTATCTTTCTTATCGCTTCTTTTATTTTCTTCTTACTTACCTTGAAGGCTTTTTCATCTTCCTTAAACACACTTATTTCCCTTAAATTTCCTCCATTCTTGCTAAATACCCTTAGCTTTGCCATTATCTTTAATCCTTCCTTGCTCCATCCTAATGGCCTGCTGCTTAATCTCGCCGATAATACATGGCTTACATGCCCTTCTGCGCTGCATCCTATTACATCATCGTCATCTTTATATATTTCTATCCCTTCCCAGTTGTTTAATATATACCTTCTTACTTCTTTTATCCTTTCTTTTTCTGTATTAGTTTCTGCTTTACTTGCAAGCTCCTTAAATATTTCCCTTAAACCCTTCTTATCTCCTTCATTTATGGCTTTCCATATCTTTTCCCTATATTCTTCTCTCTTTGCTGTCCCTCTTATTATGTATTTGTTTAAATGATATCTGTCTAATACAAATTTCGCTTTTGGAATCCACTCTATCCCTTCCTTTATCCATCTTGCCCCATCCCCTGCTATATATATCTTTTCTATGCTCTCTATTTCATAATTCTCATACACATAATTCGCTACATCTATCCATATTTCTTCTGCTTCTACTCCTACGTATGCTTTGTAATATACATTTTTTAATTCATTCCTTCCATTCCTCTCTTGCCTTCCTTCATGAACATAGACAAGCCTTGGCATCTCCTTTTTGCCATTCTGCAGTGCAACATGATCTTCATCCGCTTCTATGTATAATACCCTTACCTTCCTTTTTTCTTTTACTTCTCTCTTTACCTCTACTTCCCCTACCTGCCTTATTGCATTAAATACCGTTTGCCTACTTAGCTTCTCTTTGCATGTTACCTTGCTACTTTCTTCGTAGGACATGTTGATTGCATTCTCTACAAGCCTTATCTTTACTTCTTTATCCACCTTCTCATGTTTCCTTATACCTATAACATCATCAAGTAAATATCTATATTCTCCGCTCTTTCTTGATTTGTAGTATGTTCTTGAATATTCTATTCCTCCTAGGAGCGTAATAATACTTTTCTTGTCTTTTCTTTCAACTATCCATTCCTTTTTTCTCTTATCATCTTCTTTAATCGCTTTATCTAATTCTTCTAAAAAGTCTTTTATTATATTCCTTCCAAGTTCATCAGTCGATTCTTTAACTACCTCAACAAGTTTTGTAAAATCCCATTCTTTTGACAGCATTTCTTCTACATTTTTTATTAATTTAGTAGTGAAATTTATTAAATGTTGTTGTATAATATCATGTTGTATAATATTATTCAAAAGAGACACCCCCTTATTGATTTGTGTTTTTTCCACTTTTTATTTTACCACAGGGGTTGTCTCTTTTAAATTTTTTGTCCTTTTTCGTCCTACAATAATTTTACACTATGATATTATTTAAATTGKAMATGCAATGC
>NZ_JAUONW010000057.1:0-1487 GCF_030546345.1 Caloramator sp. CAR-1 | reverse complement strand
GATAATCTTTTTTAATATATTTTCATCTATCAAAAAGTTTTGCCCAAGGTTTTTGTTGAATTTAAACTCAAAATATTTAACTATCTCCATGGTTTTACTCTTTAGTCCCATCTAATTTCACCTCTATTTTYAGTGAACTACCCCCACTTATAGAAGTGGTGGCTTCGTGGTCAAGGTAACTTCTGTTACCAGATTACCCACGCTCAAAGGGCTGTTCCTTCCCCATATATACCAATCACATGGCTAATTTTAGCAAATTCTTGCTTGCATTTATATCTCTATCATGAACTGCACCACACTTTGGACATTTCCATTCTCTCAATGCTAAATTCTTTACATCAGGATTTTTATATCCACATTCACTACATGTTTGACTTGATGCATAATTTTGTGGTGCTATTATTATTTCTCTGCCATACCATCTTGCTTTATATTCTAACATCCTTCTAAATTCTGCCCATGATACTTCTGTTATTGCTTTGGCTAATTTATGATTTTGTTGCATATTCTTTACCTGTAAATCTTCTAAAACTATCACTTGGTTTTCGTGTATAATTTTAGAAGATAATTTGTGAAGAAAATCTTTTCTTTGATTTGATATTTTTTCGTGTAGTTTTGCAAGTTTTTGTCTTGTCCTTTCATAGTTTTTACTTTGCTTTTGCTTTCTTGATAATGATTTTTGTATAATTTTAATTCTTTTTTCTGTTTTTCTTAACCATTTTGGATTTTCTACCTTTGTTCCATCAGATAAAATAGCAAATTCTTTAATTCCTAAATCTATACCTACTTTTTTATCTATTTTAGGTAATTCTTTAATTTCTTCTTCTACAAGTATAGAAGCATAATATTTGCCTGTTGGCGTTTTTGATATAGTTACGGATTTAATTCTTCCTTCAAATTGTCTGTGTTGTTTTATTTTTATTTTTGTCTTTAACTTTGGAACTTTTAGATAACTACCTTCAAGTGTTACTGTCCCATTTTGATTATTTGTAGTATAAGACTGGTAACCTTTCTTTTTCTTGAACTTTGGAAAGGCTGTTTTTTTATCTCTAAAGAAATTTTTATATGCTTTTTCTAAATTAAGTTGTGCGTTGGAAAGTGCAAGACTATCTACTTCTTTTAGAAAAGAATATTCTTTTTTATATTGTGCAGGTGTATTGTTTAGCATTTCTCCTGTTTTTTTATAGTATTCTATTTTGTCATGTAGCATTTTGTTGTATATAAATCTTACACAACCAAATACTTTAGCAAAATATTCTTCTTGTTCTTTTGTTGGATATATCCTGTATTTATAAGCCTTTAGCAAAATTACACCTCCTTCCTGTAATACTGATTATATCATAAAAAAGAATTTATCAATCAACATTCATCACCCACTTATAGAAGTGGGCGACTTCTGTTACTCTTTAGTTAAATACTTTATAGTCTCAAGATCTTTTTCATATTGTTCTTCGGTATATTCACCCCATGGAATCTCATGCTGTCTT
>NZ_JAUONW010000056.1:0-1607 GCF_030546345.1 Caloramator sp. CAR-1 | reverse complement strand
TAACAAGTATAAAAATAGGATAGTGTCAAGATATTGTAGGTTAATTTTTATAGACAACCCCCTAAAATGTTTAAAATCAAGACTTTCGTAAACTTTTAAACTTTAAATTATATTTTCATATTTAATTGATTTTAATATCTTATACATTGGCGTTACTTTTCCAATATTTAATATTGTTATATTATTTATTCCTTCTCGTGAAGAATTATTTATTCTTTTAATTGTTTCTTTTATCTTCTTTTTATTTAATCTAAATGTTTCAATATCTTCCTTGTATATACTTATTTCCCTTAAATTGCCTCCATTCCTGCTAAATACCCTTAGCTTTGCCATTATCTTTAATCCCTCTTTACTCCATCCTAATGGCCTACTGCTTAATCTCGCTGATAATACATGGCTTATATGCCCTTCTGCACTGCATCCTATTACATCCTCGTCCTCTTTATATATTACTATCCCTTCCCAGTTATTTAATATATATCTCCTTGCTTCTTTTATCCTCTCCTTTTCTGTCTTAGTTTCTGCTATATTTATTAACTCCTTAAATATCTCCCTTAAAACCTTCTTATCCCCTTCATTTATCGCTCCCCATATCTTTTGCCTATATTCTTCTCGCTTTGCTGTCCCTTTTATTATGTATTTGTTCAAATGATATCTATCTAATACAAATTTAGCTTTCGGAATCCACTCCATTCCTTCCTTTATCCATCTTGCTCCATCTCCTGCTATGTATATCTTTTCTATGCTCTCTATTTCATAATTGTCATACACATAATTCGCTACATCTATCCATATTTCTTCAGCTTCTACACCAACGTATGCTTTGTAATATACATTCTTTAATTCGTTTCTCCCATTTTTGCTTTGCCTTCCTTCATGTATATATACAAGCCTTGGCATCTCCTTCTTCCCATCCTGCAATGCAACATGATCCTCATCTGCTTCTATGTATAGCACTCTTACTTTCCTCTTTTCTTTTACTTCCCTTTTTACTTCTACTTCTCCTACCTGTCTTATTGCATTAAATACTGTCTGCCTGCTTAGTTTCTCTGGACATGTTACTTTACTACTTTCCTCATAGGACATATTAATTGCGTTCTCTACAAGCTTTATCTTTACTTCTTTATCTACCTTCTCATGTTTGCTTATCCCTATAATTTCATCAAGTAAATATCTATATTCCCCATTCTTCTTAGATTTGTAATACGTTCTTGCATATTCTATTTCGCCTAGCATTGTTACAATCTTTTTCTTGTCTTTCCTTTCTACTACCCATCCCTTTTTCCTTTTTTCATCTTCTTTAATCGTTTTATCTAATTCTTCTAAAAAGTCCTTTATTATGTTTGCTCCTAATTCATCAGTCATTTTTTTAACTACATCAACAAGTTTTGTTAAATCCCATTCTTTTGATATAGTTTCCTCAACATTTTTTATTAATTTAGTAGTGAAATTTATTAAATGTTGTTGTATAATATTATTCAAAAGAGACACCCCCTTATTGGTTTGTGTGTTTTTTTCACTTTTATTTTATCACAGGGGTTGTCTCTTTTAAATTTTTGTCTTTTTTCGTCCTACAATAATTTTACACTATGTTTTAAGTGCCAGGC
>NZ_JAUONW010000054.1:0-1834 GCF_030546345.1 Caloramator sp. CAR-1 | reverse complement strand
CAATCGCGGGTAGCAAGCATCTTCACTTGCACTACAATTTCGCCGAGCCCCTCGTTGAGACAGCGCCCAGGTCGTTACGCCATTCGTGCGGGTCGGAACTTACCCGACAAGGAATTTCGCTACCTTAGGACCGTTATAGTTACGGCCGCCGTTTACTGGGGCTTCGGTTCAGAGCTCTCACCCTTCCCCTTAACCTTCCAGCACCGGGCAGGCGTCAGCCCCTATACTTCGTCTTTCGACTTAGCAGAGACCTGTGTTTTTGCTAAACAGTCGCCTGGGCCTATTCTCTGCGGCCTGCTCTCGCAGGCACCCCTTCTCCCGAAGTTACGGGGTCAATTTGCCGAGTTCCTTAACGAGGGTTCTCTCGCTCGCCTTAGGATTCTCTCCTCGCCTACCTGTGTCGGTTTGCGGTACGGGCACCTGCTTCCTCGATAGAGGCTTTTCTCGGCAGTGTGAAATCAGCTGCTTCGCCTTGCGGCTCCCCTTAAGCGCTCAGCTTAGCTCTACGGATTTGCCTATAGAGCATGCCTTGCGCCTTGGACGCACATCTCCATCCGTGCGCTCAGCCTATCCTCCTGCGTCACCCCTTCTCTCAAACGGCTACAGGTGGTATCGGAATATCAACCGATTGTCCATCACCTACGCCTTTCGGCCTCGGCTTAGGTCCCGACTAACCCTGGGCGGACGAACCTTCCCCAGGAAACCTTAGGCTTTCGGCGAGTAGGATTCTCACCTACTTCTCGCTACTTATGCCAGCATTCTCACTCGTATACAGTCCACCACTCCTTACGGTATGGCTTCTACCCGTATACGAAGCTCCCCTACCGCTCCTAAGAGCCCACAGCTTCGGTGGCATGTTTTAGCCCCGGACATCTTCGGCGCAGGACCTCTCGACCAGTGAGCTATTACGCACTCTTTAAATGTATGGCTGCTTCTAAGCCAACATCCTGGTTGTCTTTGAGATCCCACATCCTTTACCACTTAACATGCACTTCGGGACCTTAGCTGGTGGTCTGGGCTGTTTCCCTCTCGACCACGGATCTTATCACTCGTAGTCTGACTCCCAGGGTCTCAGTTTAGGCATTCGGAGTTTGATAGGGTTCGGTAACCTATACGGCCCCTAGCCCATTCAGTGCTCTACCTCCTAAACTTACTCCCTGAGGCTAGCCCTAAAGCTATTTCGGGGAGAACCAGCTATCTCCGAGTTCGATTGGAATTTCTCCGCTATCCACAGCTCATCCCATGGTTTTTCAACACCAACGTGGTTCGGGCCTCCGATAGGTTTTACCCTATCTTCACCCTGTCCATGGATAGATCACCCGGTTTCGGGTCTACGGCATGTAACTTACCGCCCTTTTCAGACTCGGTTTCCCTTCGGCTCCACACCTAAGGTGCTTAACCTCGCTACATACCGTAACTCGCTGGCTCGTTCTACAAAAAGCACGCCGTCACTCCTTAACGAGCTCCGACTGCTTGTAGGCACAAGGTTTCAGGTTCTATTTCACTCCCCTCCCGGGGTTCTTTTCACCTTTCCCTCACGGTACTATACGCTATCGGTCACCAGGTAGTATTTAGCCTTGGGTGGTGGTCCACCCTGCTTCCCACAGGATTCCTCGTGTCCCGTGGTACTCTGGATCAGGTCCTTCTACCTTCCCCTTTCGCCTACAGGGCTCTTACCTTCTATGGCGTGACTTTCCAGTCATCTTCGACTAGGTTCCAGTATACTCTATGACCTGTCCTCAACCCCAGACTTTCGCCTGGTTTGGGCTCCTCCCCTTTCGCTCGCCGCTACTTAGGGAATCGATTATTCTTTCTTTTCCTCCGGGTACTTAGA
>NZ_JAUONW010000053.1:0-1338 GCF_030546345.1 Caloramator sp. CAR-1 | reverse complement strand
GCAGGAAGGCGATCCTGATACAGTTTACGGATACGGCCACACACCTTTATTTAAGGACATGATAGATGCTATAAAGAATAATAGGGAACCACTTGTTAACGGTGAAGAAGGCAAAAAGGGAATGGAAATAATACTTGCAGCGTATAAGTCACAAAAAACAGGAATGCCTGTTAAATTCCCAATTGGAGAATTTTCAACCCTTGATATGAAGGACGCGGATATTAAAATAAGATAAGTTTTCTGATACTTAATCAGCTTTTTAAGGAGGATTTTTATGAATTATATTTCACAAATGGCAAAGCTAGGAGATAATGTATCCGTGGGAAGGTTCAGCGTTATAGAGGATGATGTGGTTATTGGTGACAACTGCATAATAGGAAACAATGTTGTTATCCACAAGGGGACGGTAATTGGAGACAATGTTAGGATAGACGACAATACTGTTATAGGCAAAAAGCCTATGAGGGCTGTAAACAGTATATTCAAAGACGAAAAGGAACTTCCGCCTGCAAAAATAGGAAGTGGATGCTTAATAGGTGCAGGAGTTATAATATACTGCGGCTGTGAGATTGGAGAAAACACATTAGTTGCAGACCTTGCAACGATAAGGGAAAATGTAACAATTGGTAGTAAGACCATTATAGGACGCGGCGTTGCAGTTGAAAATTTCTGCAAGGTTGGATCTAACTGTAAGCTTGAGACAAATGCTTATATTACAGCCTATTCAGAGCTTGAGGACTATGTATTTGTTGCACCAGGCGTTGTAACCTCTAACGATAATTTTGCAGCAAGGTCAAAGGAAAGATTTAAACATTTTAAGGGAGTTACAATAAAAAAAGGTGGAAGAGTCGGTGCACAGGCAACTATATTGCCCGGGAAAACCATTTATGAGGATGGATTTGTGGCAGCAGGTGCAGTTGTTACTAAGGATGTAGAATCTGGAAAGATCGTTGCAGGAAACCCAGCAAAATACTTCAAGGATGTTCCAGAGGATCAGCTTTTAAAGAATCAATTTTAAGGAGGATTATATGAAAATACTAACGGTAATCGGAGCAAGGCCCCAGTTTATAAAGGCTGCTCCAGTGTCAAGGGAGATTAGAAAACATTTTAAGGAAATAATAGTCCATACAGGACAACATTATGATGAAAATATGTCGAATATATTTTTTGAAGAGCTTAATATCCCAAAACCGGACTATAACCTTAATGTTGGCTCAGGAAACCATGGGGAGCAGACGGGGAATATGCTAATAAAAATAGAAGAAGTAATTTTAAAAGAAAAACCTGACGCTGTATTGGTTTATGGGGACACAAATTCAACTTTGGCAGGTGCCCTTG
>NZ_JAUONW010000052.1:0-15163 GCF_030546345.1 Caloramator sp. CAR-1 | reverse complement strand
ATAGTGTCTTGTTTCTGTTTCGTATTCAACGTGTGCTGTGTTGATTGTTATTCCTCTTTCCTTTTCTTCTGGTGCCTTATCTATTTCGTCGTATCTTGTTGCTTGTGCTCTTCCATACTTTGATAATACAAATGTTATCGCTGCTGTTAATGTTGTCTTACCATGGTCAACGTGTCCTATTGTCCCTATGTTTACGTGTGGCTTGGTTCTCTCAAAATGTGCCTTTGCCATTTAGATTACCTCCTTATGCATTCTTTTCCTTAGCTCCAACAATTTGAGCTTGGATGCTTGCTGGAACTTCTTCATAATGGTCAAATTGCATTACGTAAGTTCCTCTACCTTGTGTTCTTGATCTTAATGTAGTTGCATAACCAAACATTTCAGCAAGTGGAACATAT
The DNA here is from genome assembly GCF_030546345.1 of Caloramator sp. CAR-1. Lineage (NCBI taxonomy): Bacteria > Bacillati > Bacillota > Clostridia > Eubacteriales > Clostridiaceae > Caloramator > Caloramator sp. CAR-1. The sequence continues at coordinate 14,765 of NZ_JAUONW010000052.1, read as the reverse complement.
GCTCTTATAACTTGAGCTCCACCTCTTGGTTCCATACCTTCGATTCTTCCTCTTCTTGAGTTTATATCTCCTATAACGTCTCCCATGTATTCTTCTGGAACAACAACTTCAACCTTCATTATTGGTTCAAGAAGAACTGGGTCCGCCTTTTGCATTGCATTCTTGAAGGCCATAGAACCTGCAATCTTGAAGGCCATTTCTGAGGAGTCAACTTCGTGGTATGAACCGTCAAATAGGATTACCTTAACGTCCATTACTGGATATCCTGCAACTACACCTGATAGCATAGCTTCTTGGATACCATTGTCGATTGCTGGTATATATTCTTTTGGTATTACACCACCAACAATGTTGTTAACAAATTCGTATCCCTTTCCTCTTTCTTGTGGAATAAGTTCAATCCAGCAGTGGCCGTATTGTCCTCTACCACCTGATTGTCTTACGAACTTACCTTCAGCCTTAACAGCCTTTCTAACTGTTTCTTTGTAAGCAACTTGTGGTTTACCAACGTTGCATTCTACCTTGAATTCTCTTTGGAGTCTGTCTACGATAATTTCAAGGTGCAATTCACCCATACCTGCAATTATAGTTTGACCTGTTTCTTGGTCAGTATATGTTTTGAAGGATGGGTCTTCTTCTGAAAGTTTTTGTAATGCAAGTGCCATCTTTTCTTGGCCAGCCTTTGTCTTTGGTTCTATGGCAACGTGGATAACTGGTTCTGGGAATTCCATCTTTTCAAGGATAATTGGCTTATCTGGATCGCAAAGTGTATCCCCAGTTATTACTTCCTTAAGACCAACGCATGCCCCAATGTCTCCTGCTCTGATTTCTTCAACATCTTCTCTGTGGTTAGCATGCATCTTAACAAGTCTTCCTATTCTTTCCTTCTTACCCTTTGTTGAATTTAATACATATGTTCCTGCTGTAAGAACACCTGAGTATACTCTAACGAAGGCAAGCTTTCCAACAAATGGGTCAGCCATTATCTTGAAAGCAAGAGCTGAAAGTGGCTCATCATCGCTTGCATGTCTTTCATCTTCTTCACCTGAATCTGGATTTATACCCTTAACTGATGGAATGTCAACAGGTGATGGAAGATATTCAACAACCGCATCAAGAAGTAACTGAACACCTTTGTTCTTGTATGAAGAACCGCAAACTACAGGAACAAGTTCTCCACTTATTGTTGCCTTTCTTAAAGCAACTTTTATTTCTTCTTCAGTGAACTCTTCTCCTTCAAGATACTTCATCATTAGTTCTTCATCAGTTTCAGCAACTGCTTCAATAAGATGTGTTCTGTATTCTTCAACGATATCCTTCATATCTTCTGGAACTTCAGTTTCTTCAGCTTGTGTTCCAAGGTCATCTACATAGATTATTGCTTCATTCTTTATAAGGTCAATAACACCCTTGAATGTATCCTCTTTTCCTATTGGAAGCTGTATTGCAACTGGCTTTGTTCCTAATCTGTCCTTCATCATTTGAATAACGTTGAAAAAGTCAGCTCCCATTATATCCATCTTGTTTACATATGCTATTCTTGGCACTCCGTATTTATCTGCCTGTCTCCAAACAGTTTCAGACTGTGGTTCAACACCACCCTTTGCACAGAATACCGCAACAGCACCGTCAAGAACTCTTAATGATCTTTCAACTTCTACTGTAAAGTCTACGTGACCTGGTGTGTCAATTATGTTTATTACGTGGCCCTTCCATTGGCATGTTGTCGCTGCTGATGTTATTGTGATACCTCTTTCTTGCTCTTGAACCATCCAGTCCATAGTAGCAGCGCCTTCATGAACTTCGCCAAGTTTATGTGTTCTACCAGTGTAGAACAAAATACGCTCTGTTGTAGTTGTTTTACCGGCGTCGATATGTGCCATTATACCTATGTTTCTTACCTTCTCTAAAGGGAACGTTCTTGGCACAAATATTCCTCCTTTCTTTCTGCAAACATTTCTCTAATTTAACATAAATTTTACTTAAATGTTAATTAATACTATACCCCTAAATGTTATGCACATTTAGGGGAGTATAAATTACCATCTATAATGAGCGAATGCTCTGTTAGCTTCAGCCATCTTATGAGTATCTTCTTTCTTCTTAACTGCTGCACCTGTATTGTTAGCTGCATCTAATATTTCGTTTGCAAGCTTAACTCTCATGTATCTGTCTCCTCTATTTCTTGCTGCTTCAACGATCCATCTGATACCGAGAGTTTGTCTTCTGTCTGGTCTAACTTCAACTGGAACTTGGTATGTTGCCCCACCAATTCTTCTCGCCTTAACTTCAAGAACTGGCATTACATTGTTCATTGCAGCTTCAAAAACTTCAAGTGGGTCCTTTCCAGTTTTTTCTCTAATTATATCGAATGCACCATAAACAACCTTTTGTGCAACACCTTTCTTCCCGTCCCACATTACTTTGTTTATAAGCTTTGTTACAACCTTGCTATTGTATATTGGATCAGGAAGAACATCTCTCTTTGGAACATAACCCTTTCTTGGCACTTTCCTTCCCTCCTTAACATTAAATTTAAGTTCATCGGTACTCGGCATTTGCCGTAAAGTGCTCCATGCAATCTATTTAAACCCGAAGGAGTTTATATTGCACACAGCACCATTAAAACATTACTTCTTTGGTCTCTTAGTACCGTATTTTGATCTTTGTTGCTTTCTGTTAGCAACACCAGCAGCGTCAAGGGCACCTCTTATGATGTGATATCTAACACCTGGGAGGTCCTTAACTCTTCCACCTCTTATAAGAACAACACTGTGTTCTTGTAGGTTGTGGCCTTCACCTGGGATGTAAGCTGTTACTTCAATTCCATTTGTTAGCCTTACTCTTGCGATCTTTCTTAACGCTGAGTTTGGCTTCTTAGGAGTCATAGTCTTAACAACTGTGCAAACTCCTCTTTTTTGTGGACATCCCTTTAATGCTGGTGACTTTGACTTGTATTGAACCTTTTCTCTACCCTTTCTAACAAGCTGGTTCATTGTTGGCATTTGTGCGCACCTCCTTCCAAAATGACACATCTATAATAAAGCAAATAATGCTTTATTACTCACTTAAAATACATGCTGTAGCTGCTCCTACATCAATGCCGCAAAGCATTCCCAATTTTTTCATCGTCTCAACAAAAACGACCTCAACGTTGTTTTGTTTACAAAGCTCTAATATAGGTGCTGTGACCTTTGCTTCTGCATCCTCAGCGATGTAAACAATCTTTGCTTGGCCGCTTTTTATTGCCTTTTCAGTTTGCTTTGCGCCAACAACTTTTTTGCCTGTAAGTTTTGCAATCATGCTAATCCCCCTCCTTGTGAAAGTTCTACTTTCACCTTCATTGAGGAAATCATAAAACACACAAAATCAATTTTAACATTTTAATATATCATTGTCAATACCAGTAAAATTTTATTTAAGGGGGTAGGCCCCCCTTAAATTATTCAGCATCTTCCTCAGGTGTAATTTCTATGCTTCTGTATCTTACCATACCTGTTCCTGCAGGTATTAACTTACCTATTATAACATTTTCCTTCAATCCAACAAGCGGATCAATCTTACCCTTGATTGCCGCATCTGTAAGAACTCGTGTAGTTTCTTGGAAGGATGCTGCTGAAAGGAAGGAATCTGTTGCAAGGGCTGCCTTTGTTATACCAAGCAGCGTTGTTCTTCCAACTGCAGGTCTTAATCCCATCTTGATTGCCTTTTCATTTTCTTCATCAAATTCAAACCTATCTATAAGGCTTCCTGGAAGCATATCTGTATCTCCAGAATCTTCTATCTTAACCTTTCTTAGCATCTGTCTTATTATAATTTCAAGATGTTTGTCGTTAATATCAACACCCTGCAATCTGTAAACCTTTTGAACCTCAGCAAGAAGGTAAGATCTTACAGCATCTTCTCCCTTTATTCTTAGAAGATCATGTGGATTTACAGAACCTTCTGTTAACACTTCCCCTGCTTCAATTCTTTGGCCATCATAAACTTTAAGCCTTGATCCATAAGGAATTGGATAAACCTTTTCCTCTCCGTCATCAGATATTATAGTTACAATCTTTCTCTTTCTATCTTCTGTAACTTTAACAACTCCACCTTTTTCGCTAATAATTGCAAGTCCCTTTGGTTTTCTTGCTTCAAAGAGCTCTTCAACTCTTGGAAGACCTTGTGTGATGTCGGCACCAGCAACACCACCAGTATGGAAGGTTCTCATTGTAAGCTGAGTTCCTGGTTCACCGATGGATTGTGCTGCAATAATACCTACAGCTTCACCTATGTTTACTCTTTCACCAGTTGCCATATTCATACCATAGCACTTTGCACAAACTCCATATCTAGTCTTACATGTAAACACGCTTCTTATCTTAACTCTTGTTATACCAGCCTTTTCAATCTTTGAATATATATCATCAGTAATATATTCGTTCCTCTTTACGATAACTTCTCCTGTTTCTGGATGAATTATATCTTCTGCTGTATATCTACCTATTAGTCTATCCTTAAGAGCTTCGATTACCTCGTTTCCATCCCTTACTTCTTCTACATAAAAGCCTTCTGTTGTTCCACAATCTTCTTCTCTTACTACTGTATCCTGTGATACATCAACAAGTCTTCTTGTTAAATATCCTGAGTCAGCTGTTCTTAGCGCTGTATCTGCAAGACCTTTTCTTGCACCGTGGGTTGATATGAAGAATTCAAGAACGTTAAGGCCTTCGCGGAAGGAGGATCTAATTGGCAATTCTATAATCTTACCTGATGGATTAGCCATAAGACCTCTCATACCACAAAGCTGTCTTATCTGGTTCTTTGAACCTCTCGCTCCTGAGTTTGCCATCATGAATATTGGATTGAATTTATCAAGATTATTCATGAGGGCATTTGTTACATTTTCTGTTGTCTTTGTCCAAGTATCGATAACCTTTTGATATCTTTCCTCTTCTGATATAAATCCTCTTCTGAATAGTCTTTGAATGTTGTCAACTTCAGCATCCGCTTCAGCAAGTAGTTTTGCCTTAGCTTCTGGAATAATCATGTCTGATACTGATATCGTAATGGCACCTATTGTTGAGAAGTGGAATCCTAATGCCTTTATCTTATCAAGAGTTATAGCAGTCTTTGTTGGTCCGTGCTTTTTATATACCCTCTCAACAATCTTACTTAACGCCTTCTTATCAACAAGAAAATCTATTTCATAATCGCATGCCTTATCTGGATCATTTCTGTCAACAAATCCTAGATCCTGTGGAACTGCTTCGTTGAATATAATCTTTCCAGGTGTAGTCTGAACTATCTTTGAAACTCTTTGCCCATTAATTTCCTTAGTAACTCTTACATTTATCCTTGCATGTAATCCAACTTCCTTTAATTGATAAGCAAGCAATGCTTCCTCTGGTGATGAGAAGTATTTTCCTTCTCCTGGTTCTCCTTCCTTTTCTATTGTTAAATAGTAGGAACCTAAAACCATGTCCTGGGTTGGCACTGTAACTGGCTTTCCATCGGACGGTTTTAATATATTATGGGCTGCAAGCATTAAGAACCTTGCTTCTGACTGTGCCTCAACAGAAAGTGGAACGTGGACCGCCATCTGGTCACCATCGAAGTCTGCATTGTATGCTGTACATACAAGTGGATGAAGCTTTATAGCTCTACCTTCAACAAGAACAGGCTGGAAGGCTTGAATACCTAGTCTGTGAAGGGTTGGAGCACGGTTTAGTAATACCGGATGGTCTAATATAACTTCCTCAAGTATATCCCAAACCTGGTTGTTAACTCTTTCTACCATTTTTTTAGCGTTCTTTATATTATGAGCTATTCCTTTTTCTACGAGTCTTTTCATTACAAATGGCTTAAATAGTTCAAGAGCCATTTCCTTTGGAAGACCACATTGGAACATTTTAAGCTCAGGACCAACTACTATAACAGAACGTCCAGAATAGTCAACACGCTTTCCAAGAAGGTTTTGACGGAATCTTCCCTGTTTACCCTTTAGCATATCTGAAAGGGATTTTAATGGTCTATTTCCAGGACCTGTTACTGGTCTACCTCTTCTTCCATTGTCAATTAAGGCGTCAACAGCCTCTTGAAGCATTCTCTTTTCGTTTCTAACTATTATGTCTGGTGCTCCAAGATCTAGGAGCCTTTTTAATCTATTGTTTCTATTTATAACCCTTCTATAAAGGTCGTTAAGGTCTGAAGTTGCAAATCTTCCACCATCAAGCTGAACCATGGGTCTTAAATCCGGTGGTATAACAGGTAAAACTTCTAATATCATCCATTCTGGTCTATTACCTGATTTTCTAAAGGCTTCAACAACTTCAAGTCTTCTTATTATTCTAACCTTCTTTTGCCCTGTGCTGTTTTCAAGTTCCGCCTTAAGTTCCTTTGAGAGGGCATCAAGATCGATCTCCTGAAGAAGTTCCCTAATGGCTTCAGCACCCATTCCAGCTCTAAAGGAACCTTCACCATACTTTTCTATTGCTTCTCTGTATTCCTTTTCTGTTAGAAGTTGTTTTTTAACAAGGCCAGTATCACCTGGATCGATAACTATATACGAAGCAAAGTAAAGAACCTTTTCTAAGGATCTTGGGGACATATCAAGTATAAGTCCCATTCTTGATGGTATCCCTTTAAAATACCAGATGTGGGATACAGGGGCAGCAAGCTCTATGTGCCCCATTCTCTCACGTCTAACCTTTGATTTAGTAACTTCAACTCCACACCTGTCACAAACAATTCCTTTGTATCTTACTCTTTTATACTTTCCACAATGACATTCCCAGTCCTTAACAGGCCCGAAAATCCTTTCACAGAAAAGACCATCCTTTTCAGGTTTTAATGTTCTGTAGTTAATAGTTTCAGGCTTTTTTACCTCTCCCTTTGACCATTCCCTAATCTTTTCTGGAGAAGCAAGACCAATTTGAATTGAGTCAAAATTGTTTAACTCGAACAAGGGGACAGCCTCCCTTCATTTTATTCTTCGTCGTCAAAATTTAAATCGTCATCTATTGATTCAAAATCTACTATATTTTCATCAATGAATTCATCAAATCCTATATCATCATCTTCATTATATCCTTCTTCACTGTAATCATCTACATCTTCTGTTGTTGTCATAGGTGTTAGTGCTACATCGTCTCTAATTTCCATTGTATTTTGTAATTCATCATATTCTTCATCGTAGTCTATATCCTCTTTAATAGCAACTTCTTGTTTATCTTCACCAAGAACCTTAACATCAAGACATAGGGATTGAAGTTCTTTAATAAGAACCTTAAATGATTCTGGAACTCCCGGTTCTGGTATGTTTTCTCCCTTAACTATTGCTTCATAAGTCTTAACACGTCCTACAACGTCGTCAGACTTAACTGTCAATATTTCTTGTAGGGTATGAGCTGCACCATATGCTTCTATTGCCCAAACTTCCATCTCACCAAATCTTTGACCACCAAATTGTGCCTTACCACCAAGTGGCTGTTGGGTAACTAATGAGTATGGACCTGTTGAACGCGCGTGTATCTTATCGTCAACAAGGTGAGCAAGCTTTAGCATATACATATAACCAACTGTTACTCTATTATCAAAAGGCTCTCCAGTTCTTCCATCATAAAGAACTGTCTTTCCATCCGGATCATACCCTGCTTTAATTAAGCACTCTTGAATATCCTCTTCAGTTGCACCATCGAATACCGGTGTAGCAACATGCCATCCTAATTTTTTCGCTGCTCTCCCAAGGTGAACCTCAAGAACCTGACCGATGTTCATACGTGACGGAACGCCAAGAGGATTAAGAACTATTTGAAGCGGTGTCCCATCTGGTAGGTATGGCATATCTTCAACAGGAAGAACTCTTGAAATAACACCCTTGTTACCGTGACGTCCCGCCATCTTGTCACCAACAGAAATCTTTCTCTTTTGAGCGATATATACTCTAACAAGCTCATTTACCCCTGGTGGAAGCTCATCTCCATTTTCCCTTGTAAATATTTTTACATCAACTATTATGCCTGCTTCACCATGAGGAACTCTAAGGGATGTGTCTCTAACTTCCCTTGCCTTTTCACCAAATATTGCCCTTAAGAGCCTTTCTTCTGCTGTAAGTTCTGTTTCTCCCTTTGGAGTTACCTTACCTACTAATATATCGCCGGATCTTACTTCAGCACCTATTCTTATTATTCCTCTTTCATCAAGATCCCTTAATGCATCTTCACCAACATTTGGTATATCCCTTGTAATTTCTTCAGGTCCAAGCTTAGTATCCCTTGCTTCGCACTCGTATTCTTCTATGTGTATTGATGTAAAGACATCGTTCATAACCAGCTCTTCTGAAATAAGTATTGCGTCCTCATAGTTATATCCTTCCCAAGTCATAAATCCTATTAATATATTCTTTCCAAGGGCTATTTCACCTTGGTCAATAGATGGACCGTCTGCTATAATGTCGCCTGCCTTTACTCTATCGCCTTCGCTTACTATCGGCCTTTGATTTATGCAAGTTCCTTGGTTGGATCTTTTAAATTTCAATAGCTTATATGTTTCTATTTTACCATCTTCGTCCCTTTTAATTTGAATCATATCAGCAGTAACTTTCACAACTGTTCCATCAGATTTTGCAAGAGGAATTATCCCTGAATCCTTTGCAGCTTTATATTCTATTCCTGTTCCAACTATTGGTGCCTCAGTTTTAATTAACGGAACTGCCTGACGCTGCATGTTGGATCCCATCAAAGCTCTGTTTGCGTCATCGTTTTCAAGGAACGGGATCATAGCAGTAGCAACAGATACAACCTGCTTTGGTGAAACGTCCATTAGGTCGACATCATGTGGCGAAACTACTACTATTTCCTTCTTTGCTCTTGCTGTAACCCTCTTATCTATAAATCTTCCTTCTTCATCAAGAGGCTCATTAGCCTGAGCGATAATGTATTGGTCTTCCTCATCAGCAGTTAAATATACAACTTTATCTGTAACTCTTCCTGCTTCCTTATCAACAATTCTATATGGAGCTTCTATAAAGCCATATTCATTAACCCTTGCGTATGTTGCAAGTGAGTTTATAAGACCTATGTTTGGTCCTTCTGGTGTTTCTATAGGGCACATTCTACCATAATGGGAGTGGTGAACGTCTCTTACTTCAAAGCCTGCTCTTTCCCTTGAAAGCCCACCAGGACCTAATGCGGAAAGACGTCTCTTGTGAGTTAATTCTGAAAGTGGGTTTGTCTGATCCATAAATTGTGAGAGCTGTGACGAACCAAAGAATTCCTTAATCGCAGCAACTACAGGTCTTGTATTGATAAGCTGCTGTGGTGTAACAGCATCAAGATCCTGTATTGTCATCCTTTCTTTTATTACCCTTTCCATTCTGGAAAGCCCTATTCTGAATTGATTTTGTAAAAGCTCTCCAACGGATCTTAATCTTCTATTTCCAAGGTGATCTATATCATCAACATATCCTATTCCATAGGATAGATTTAAGCAATAATTAATTGATGCAAATATGTCGTCTTTAATAATATGCTTTGGAATAAGCTGATTTATTCTTTGTCTTATTGCATCCTTTATGTCATCTTCATTATCAAATTCATCGATAATTTCCTTAAGAGTTGGGAAATGAACTAATTCCTTAATGTTAAGGTCACTAAAATCATATGGTAATCCAAGCTTTGTAATATCAACAAAGTTATTTCCTATGACTCTTACTGGTTTGCCTTCAATTAATACTTCAACAACATTTACACCGCTGTGTTGAATCTTTTGGGCTGTCTCCCTGTCTATTCTTTTTCCTTCCTCGATTAATATTTCACCAGTAAGAGGGTGAGCAATGGTATGTGCAGCTACTTGATTAACTATTCTATTTGCAAGAGAGAGTTTTTTATTAAACTTATATCTACCAACCTTTGACAAATCATATCTCTTTGGATCAAAGAAAAGAGAATCCAAAAGAGCCTTTGCACTTTCAACAGTCGGTGGTTCGCCTGGTCTTAATCTTTTATAAATTTCTAATAGAGCTTCTTCCTTTGTCTTTGTGCTGTCCTTCTCTATTGTTGCCCTTAGATGTTCTTCTTCACCAAAGTAATTTATTATTTCATGGTCTGAACCACTTTCCATTAATGATCTTATAAACACTGTAAGAGGTAGCTTTCTTGTTCTATCCAATCTAACGTATAGTATATCGTTAGAATCTGTTTCGTATTCTATCCAAGCACCTCTATTGGGAATTACCGTAGATGAGTAAAGCTTTTTACCAGATCTGTCAATAGCTTCAGCATAATATACCCCAGGTGACCTTACGAGCTGACTTACGATAACTCTTTCTGCTCCATTTATTACAAATGTTCCCTGTTCGGTCATTAATGGGAAATCTCCCATATAAACTTCCTGATCCTTAACTTCCCCTGTTTCCTTATTAACTAATCTTACCTTTACTTTTAATGGTGCTGCGTATGTAGCATCCCTTTCTTTGCATTCTTCAACGGAATACTTAATATTGTCATAGTCCAATCTATAGTCAATAAACTCAAGGACTAGGTTCCCCGTATAGTCAGTAATCGGGTTGACATCTTCGAAAACTTCTTTTAGTCCTTCCTCTAAAAACCATTTGTAGGAATTGAGTTGCACCTCGATGAGAAGTGGCATGTCGATTACTTCTTTGATCTTTGAAAAGCTCATTCGGGTTCTTCTGCCCACTTTAACAGGATGTACCATTAAATCTCACCCCTTACTTAAAATAAATCCAACGACGATAAGACTCTATTTTAATATTTTTTACACAATGTATACAAATTATACAAGTCAAATTAGATGTTGCCCAAAAAAACAATAATATCCCATTATTCATGCATTTTAATATATTATCATAACATCATTAGGCTGTCAAGGAAATAGTAATAAATTTATACAAAAAAATATAAAGCGCCGGATTAATCCAGCGCTTATCATTTTAGCTCAATTACTTAATTTCAACTGTTGCTCCAACTTCAGCAAGCTTTGCTTTGATTTGTTCTGCTTCTTCCTTGCTTACGCCTTCCTTTAATGTCTTTGGTGCACCATCTACAAGGTCCTTTGCTTCCTTTAATCCAAGTCCTGTGATTTCTCTTACAACCTTGATAACCTTAACCTTTTCAGCACCTGCATTTGCAAGGATTACATCGAATTCAGTCTTTTCTTCAGCTGCTGGAGCTGCTGCACCTGCTGCTGCACCTGCTACGGCAACTGGAGCTGCAGCGCTAACACCAAATTCTTCTTCGCATGCCTTTACTAATTCATTTAATTCAAGAACAGTCATATTTTTTATAGCTTGAATAATTTCTTGTATTGTCATTTTACATACACCTCCATAGAATTTTATTAATTATGCATTAGCTTCTTCTTTTTGCTTTCTAATAGCATCAAGCACATAAACAAACTTCGCAACTGGTGATTTGATACTTCCAAGGAATTTTGCAAGTAGAACTTCTCTTGGTGGTATCTTTGAAAGTTCCTTAACCTTAGCAGTATCGAATAGTTGTCCTTGAACGATACCTGCCTTAAGTTCGATTGCCTTGTGGTTTTCTGCAAATTCCGCAAGCAATCTTGCTGGTGCTGTTGGATCATCATAGCTGATCGCAAGAGCAACTGGTCCTTCAAGGTAGCTGTCTAAACCTTCAAAACCAACTTCCTTTGCTGCTCTTAAAGTTAATGTGTTCTTAACTACCTTGTATTCAACGCCAGCTTCCCTCATCTTTCTACGAAGCTCAGTATCCTCTGCAACTGTAATTCCCTTATATGATGTCAAAATAATAGCTTGAGCTCTTTGAAACCTTTCAACTAGCTCTTTTACTTTTGCTTCTTTGATTTCTCTGTTGCCCACTTTGTGCACCTCCTTGCCCTTTATTTGTGAGGCCTTTTGAAATACAAAAGGCCTCTCCGTAGACATAGAGAGGCCTAAATATCCTATCTAAAACCTCGGTAGGTTGGGAAGCCCCGTTACGCCCAAAGGCACCTACTGTCTACGGTTTGTTTCCTTATTCAGAACACAACATTTATAGTTTAACATCATTTATCGATGATGTCAATATTATTCTAAAACTTTTACAGGATTTATCTTAATTCCAGGTCCCATCGTGCTTGAAACAACAACGCTCTTTATATATTGTCCCTTTGCTGCAGCTGGTTTTGCCTTTATTATTGCTTCCATTAAAGTATGGAAGTTGTCAGCAAGCTTTTCTACACCAAAGGACTTCTTTCCGATTGGAACGTGGATAATTGCTGTTTTATCAACTCTATATTCAACCTTACCAGCCTTTATTTCAGCAATTGCCTTTGCAACATCAAATGTAACTGTTCCTGATTTTGGGTTTGGCATTAATCCCTTTGGTCCAAGGATCTTACCAAGTCTACCTACTACACCCATCATATCTGGAGTAGCAACAACTACATCATAGTCAAACCAATTTTCCTTTTGAATCTTATCAACAAGCTCTTCTGCACCTACATAATCTGCGCCTGCAGCTTCTGCTTCCTTTGCCTTTTCTCCCTTAGCAAATACAAGCACTCTAACAGTCTTACCAGTTCCGTGTGGTAAAACAACTGCTCCTCTAACTTGTTGATCAGCGTGTCTTGGGTCAACACCAAGTCTTACGTGAACTTCTATTGTTTCATCGAATTTCGCTCTTGCAGTCTTAATAGCAAGATCTAAAGCTTCTTTTGGTGAGTAAAGCGTATTTCTATCTACAAGCTTTGCAGCTTCTAAATAGTTCTTACCTCTTTTCATTTCTATCCCTCCTCGTGGTTTTAACGGTTTTTACCTCCCACGCCTTAGCGTGAATTATTCTACGATTTCAATACCCATACTTCTTGCTGTTCCTTTAATCATGCTAATAGCTGCTTCTAATGATGCTGCATTTAAGTCAGGCATCTTAAGTTCAGCTATTTCTCTAACCTTAGCCATAGTTACCTTTCCAACCTTTTGCTTGTTTGGAACAGGTGAACCGCTTTCAATTCCAGCAGCCTTCTTTAACAATACTGATGCTGGTGGTGTCTTTAATACAAAGCTAAATGATCTATCAGCATAGATTGTGCACACAACAGGTATAATAAGACCTGCTTGCTTTTCTGTCTTTGCATTGAATTCTTTACAGAATTGCATGATATTTATACCATATGGACCGAAAGCTGGACCAACTGGTGGAGCTGGCGTAGCTTTTCCTGCTGGCAATTGAAGTTTAACAATACCTACTACTTTCTTTGCCATGTTCTAGCACCTCCTTAGAATGAACATTATAGTATTTTTTCAACCTGGTTGAAATCAAGTTCGACAGGAGTTTCCCTTCCGAACATGTTAACCAGAGCTTTAATCTTTTTCTTTTCCATGTTAATTTCTTGAACCTGAGCAATAAAGTTTACTAGCGGACCTTTAACTATCTTTACATTTTCTCCAACTTCAATATCGATATCAACAATTGGCTCAACTATACCCATTGCTTCAACCTCTTCATCGGTCAAAGGAACTGGTTTAGAGCCTGGTCCGACAAAACCTGTAACACCTCTTGTGTTTCTTACTACATACCAAGAGTCGTCAGTCATAATCATTTTAACTAAGACATATCCTGGATATTTTTTTCTTTGAACAACCTTGGTTTTGCCATTTTTTTCTTCTATAACTTCCTCCATAGGAATCTGAACATCAAGTATAAGATGATGAAGATTTCTATTATCTATGGTTTTCTCAAGGTTAGCCTTTACTTTGTTTTCATATCCAGAATATGTGTGAACTACATACCACTTTGCTTTGTCCGCCATACTCTAAGGGACCAGAGGGTCCCTCCCTCCTTTATCTAATATATTCTAATATCTTTCTAAGCAAAGTCCCGAATACTGAATCCATTATCCAAATCATAAGTGTAAATATTGCTAGGGTGCCTAATACTATTCCAGTCGTATTTACAACTTCTTTTCTTTCTGGCCAAGTAATCTTCTTAAACTCAGCCTTTAACTCTCTAAAATACTTCATTACTTTATTTTCCCCAACTTTATTAACTTTAACCTCTGCAGACATAAATTTCACACCCTTGTTTAAATTTACTTTATTATTTTGTTTCTTTATGAACTGTATGCTTTCTGCAGAATCTGCAATACTTTCTGAACTCTAATCTGTCTGGGTCGTTCTTTTTATTTTTTGTTGTATGGTAATTTCTTTGTTTGCATTCTTGGCATGCAAGTGTAACTTTTACCCTCACTGCTTACACCTCCTAATTTCGACGGAATGCTGCAACTAAATTGCACACTTCTTTTTTACATTATCATAAATGCAATTCCCTGTCAATATCATTACAAATAAAAGCGGAAGTCGCCATCGAAAGGGTGACTTCCGACCTTCGACCTCCGACTAATTATTATTCAAAAATCTTAGCAACAACGCCAGCGCCTACTGTTCTTCCACCTTCTCTGATGGCGAATCTTAATCCTTCTTCCATCGCGATTGGTGTTATAAGTTCAACTTCCATGTTGATGTGGTCGCCTGGCATGCACATTTCTACTCCTTCTGGTAACTTGATTGTTCCTGTTACGTCTGTTGTTCTGAAGTAGAATTGTGGTCTGTATCCGTTAAAGAATGGAGTATGTCTTCCTCCTTCTTCCTTCTTTAATACGTATACTTGACCTTCAAACTTCTTGTGTGGRTTTACTGAACCTGGCTTCGCAAGAACTTGACCTCTTTCAATTTCGTCTCTGTTTACTCCTCTTAATAGCGCTCCCATGTTGTCTCCTGCTTCTGCCATGTCAAGAACCTT
>NZ_JAUONW010000051.1:0-28985 GCF_030546345.1 Caloramator sp. CAR-1 | reverse complement strand
AAATAAATTTGTTATCAATAAAACCTAACTCTTTAAGAATATTAACTTGATTTTTCATGATTTCTTTAAGATAAGAGTTAGACAAATTTTTAATGAATCTTTGAAAAACTGAGTAAGAAGGTAAAGGCTTAAGGATATCGAACCCACAAAGCTTAGCAATGATTAAATTATTTTCTAAGAAATCTTTAAGTTCAGTAACTTGAGCAAATTTTTCACATTTCATGACAATAAAGGCTCTGAAAAGAGCATGGCGAGAAAACCCAGTAGGGCCGTATTTAGAGGGGCCCTTATCTGGTAATGGAGATAAATCAAGATTTTTGAAGAGGGTTGTATAAAAATTGATAAGTTTTGAGAAGTAAAAAATTCAATAATGTTAAAAATTCCTTGACGTTGATACATAGAGATTTCCTCCTTTTTGTTGTTAAATTGAATGTTGTTATATTAATATAATTCGACAAAAATGGAGGAAATCCTATGAAATATATTTGTGAGTGATAAAAAAAAATTTAGCCATAGCAGGCTAGTAATTTCAAAGCTTTTAAATTATGTTAATGGCTATATTTACAAACAGAAATGTTAGACTTGCCTTCTCACTTGCAATAGATAGAGAAAAACTCTGCAAGTATGTATTCCAAAGATTTTATCCAGCTTACGGTTGGACCCCATACAACATATTAATTGGAAATAAACCATACAGAAACCTTGTTTCAGAACCATTAAAGTTAGAAAAAGCAAAATACCCAAATGATGCTGCACTAAAGGCTCTTTTACAAAGAGGACTTAAAGAACTTGGAATTAATCCAAACTCAAAGATTACAGTTACTTTCTTAAGCTCAGGAACAGATTCATTCTCAAGAACAATTGCTGAATTCTATCAAAATGAATGTCAAAAGAAACTTGGAGTAATTGTTAATATAGATGCTGTTTCAGATTTTGGAACATTCCTTGGAAAGATTGATAAAGGTGAATTCCAAATAGGTTCAATGGCTTGGAATGCTGACTATAATGATCCGATGACATTCTTTGACATGTGGCTAAGCAATAGCGGTAATAACTCAGCTAAGTATTCAAGTAAAAAATATGATGAATTAATAAAGAAAATTTCCCTTGAACCAGATAACAACAAAAGACTTGCAATGTTCAAGGAAGCTGAAAAGTTACTTGTTGTGGACGATTCTGCTATAGCTCCAACGCAATACAGTGACAGATACAAATTTACTCATTCATTTGTTAAGAACTGGAGATTACCACTGTTTGCTTCATATGCTCTTAAGGGTGTATATATATCAGGAAGATAATGGCTATTGGTAAAGGATGCTAAGTAAATTAAAATGCTAGAGTATAGTCCGGCTTTTGGAATATGCTCTAGCATTTTTTATACAACCTTTATATTAAAAGAGCATAATATTAATAATGCTGGGATATGGAATTAAAATTTTGTTTTTCTTGAAGTGATTTCTTTTATATATTATAATTATTTATAAATAATAATTTTCTAAAGAGGTGTTTTATATGGAGTCTTATAATGAGTTGATAGTGTATTTAGAAAAAGGGGATAAAAAATCTGCAGTTAATTTGCATTAAAGCTATTGGGTTAAGGCAAAATTGATATTCTTAAGCTTTATAAAGATATATTATCTCCAAGTTTAAACAATATGTTTTGCGGTGTAGATGAAAAGAAAGTATACATATGAATGGATCACGTTAGAAGTTCAATTGTAAGAACAATAATAGATTGTATACCCCAGAAGAATAGCAGAAAAGGCTGATAGAATAGTTGAAATTAAGGATGGAAGGGTATATATGGATATATTAAGATAAATTTGTATTTATATATTCAATGCTTTATTATAACATAGTGGGGTGATATGATGAATTTTGATAGATTTAATCCAGTAATATTAGCATTATTTGGAACACTTTTTACTTGGTTTTTAACAGCGTTGGGGTCTGGGATGGTTTTTATATTTAAAGAACTTAATAGAAAAGTATTAGATGGGATGCTTGGATTTGCAGCTGGTGTTATGATTGCAGCAAGCTTTTGGTCTCTTTTAAATCCGTCAATAGAAATGGCTGAGAATATGGGAATTATTTCTTGGGTTCCTGCAGTTGTAGGATTTTTATTGGGTGGTTTCTTTTTAAGAGCAGTGGATATGTTTATGCCACATCTACATATGTTTTCGGATGAAGCAGAGGGTATAAAGACAAGTTTAAAAAGAAGCATACTTCTTGTTCTTGCTATAACGTTACACAATATACCAGAAGGGCTTGCGGTTGGAGTTGCATTTGGTGCTTTAAATAGTGGAGATATATCAGCTAATTTGGCAGGGGCGATTGCCCTTGCAATAGGAATTGGGCTTCAAAACTTTCCAGAGGGGGCAGCAGTTTCGATTCCACTTAGAAGAGAAGGACTATCAAGATTTAAAAGTTTTATGTATGGTCAGATATCAGGAGCAGTAGAGCCAATTGCAGCTGTGATTGGTGCATCTTTAGTTGTTTACATGAAGGGCATATTACCCTATGCTCTATCATTTGCAGCAGGTGCTATGATCTTTGTAGTTGTTGAGGAACTTATTCCAGAATCACAGGCAGGGGAACATACGCATATAGCTACATTAGGGACTATGATAGGATTTGCTGTTATGATGTTATTAGATGTGGCACTAGGATAGAGTGTTATTTTAGAATAAAAGGGCTTTTCCACACATTTTCTTCTCCACCCCAAGCATCATATGTTTCACAAACTTTATGTTCAGGACCAGAAAGTAACCTGTGATAAATAATATTAATTTACTGAATTTTTTTTATTTAAGTATTGACCAAGAATAAATAAGTTTGCTATAATAAAAATGTATTACGAAATGGGTTTCGTAAAATATTAAAAGAGGTGCATAGATTTGACAACTATATACGATATATCTAAAGCAACAGGATTTTCACCTACAACTGTATCAAAAGCATTAAATAATTACCCAGACGTAAGCGAGAAAACTAAACAAATAATTTTAAAAAAGGCCAGTGAAATGGGGTATATTCCTAATTCTCATGCAAGGATTTTAACTACGAAAAAATCATGGACAATAGGAATATTATTTGATGAAAAACTTAATATAGGTATAAAGCATCCATTTTTCAATGCAATTATTGAAAGTTTTAAGAAAAATGTTGAGATGAAAGGTTATGATCTTTTATTTATATCAAAGGATATAGGTAAAAATCCAATTACCTATTTAGATCATTGTAAAATAAGAGGAGTAGACGGAGTTATAATTATAACTTCAGATCCTAAAAATGAACAAATTCAGGAGATCATAAATAGCGATTTCCCTTGTGTATTAGTTGATAATGAAAGCGATGTTGCTAGCAGCGTTTACTCAGATAACCTTCGAGGATGTTATTTAGCTGTTGAATACCTTTATTCTTTAGGACATAGAAAAATAGCACATATATATGGTAGTCAAGAAACTTTTGCAGGTAAGATAAGATATGAAGGATTTATAAATGCCTTGGAAAAGTTGAATCTAGAGAAAATTGATGAATATTTGGTGGATGGTGGATATTTTTCATTTGACGGTGGTTATAGAGCTATGAAAAAAATTTTAGAAATAGATGATAGACCTACAGCA
This sequence comes from Caloramator sp. CAR-1, assembly GCF_030546345.1. Classification (NCBI taxonomy): domain Bacteria; kingdom Bacillati; phylum Bacillota; class Clostridia; order Eubacteriales; family Clostridiaceae; genus Caloramator; species Caloramator sp. CAR-1. Next base: position 25,359 of record NZ_JAUONW010000051.1, on the reverse strand, counting down.
GTTTTTGTATCAGGTGATCTTATGGCCTTTGGAGCAATTAATGCTGCTAAAGAAGAAGGTTTAAGAATTCCTGAAGATATATCTATTATTGGATATGATGATTTAGAAATGTGTAGGTATTTTACACCAAGACTTACTACCATAAGACAAAATACCGAATTAATAGGTGAACAAGCAGCGAATATATTAATAGATGCAATTGATAAAAAAATCGCACGAACTTCTGTTATTGTTCCTGTAGAACTGATAATTAGAGATTCTTGCAAATCCTTAATTTAGTTAATTTTACTCAAATTCGAAACCGGTTTCGATTATATTTAAATAATGATGTCCATAATTTTTAATAAACCTAAGAAGAGGGGGTATATTAAGTGAAAAAATTACTAAGTGCTGTTTTATCAATGATCCTAATAACAACATTATTTGTTGGATGTGGATCAAAAACTAACAAGAATGCAAAGGAATTGGAAATTAATAAGGACAAAGTTTTAAGGGTATGGTCATTTACAGATGAATTAAAGAAACCCTTAGAGTATTTTGAAAAGAAATACGGAATAAAAACAGAACTTACAATTATTCCGACTGAAAATTATGCATCTAAAATACAGCCAGTTTTAGAAAGCGGAGTAGGAGCTCCTGATGTATTTACAGCCGAAATAGCATGGGTAAAGCAATGGATTGACTTGCCATATTGGGAGAATCTATCAGAAGATCCATATAATGCAGATGAGTGGGAAAAGGATTATGTTCCATATGTATTTAATCTTGGAAAGGACAGCAATGGTAATGTAAAGGCATTATCATGGCAGGCAACACCAGGAGGATTCATTTATAAAAGATGGATTGCAAGAAAAGTATGGGGAAACGATGATCCTGCATTTGTTGGAGAAAAGTTATCATCAATGGAAAATTTCTTTAAAGCAGCTGAAGAACTAAAGAAGGCAGGTTATAAGATAGTGCCAGATGAAGGTGCAATTCGTTGGTTTGCTAAGGGTTCAGATCCAAAACCATGGGTAAATGAAAAAAATGAGTTGCAATTAACACAAGCACAGATAGATTTCATGGATTATCAAAAGAAGTTACGTGAAAATGAATATACTGCAATGGCTCCAGAATGGTCACCAGCATGGTTTGCATCAATGCAAGGACCTGTTCCTTTTAATGCTGGTTGGGATAAATTAGATAAAGTAAAATCAGACAAAAAAGTTGAAGTGTTTGGATATGTTATGCCTACTTGGGGATTACATTATGTTATTAAACCAAATGCGAAGGATACAGCAGGCGATTGGGGTTTAACTTCGGGACCATCACCATATTTTTGGGGAGGAACATGGATAGGAGTATATTCAGGATCAGATAATAAAGGTGCAGCATGGGAATTCGTTAAAATGATGACTCATGATGAAGAGTTTTTAAATTGGTGGTATCAAGAAACAGGAGATTTACTTTCATATAAACCTGTTACAGACAAAGTAAAGGATACAGCATCAGATAAATTCTTGAAAGGTCAAAACCATTATCAATTCTTCTTAAAAGAAGCTGAAAAAATCAATCCTAATATAGTTACTAAATACGACCAAGGTATAGACAATATTTGGGGTAATGTAGTATCAGAATATGTAAATGGTAAGAAGACTAAAGAACAAGCGATTAATGAATTTTATAAGCAGGTTAAAAACGCATACCCAGAGATTATAACTCCACTTGATAAGCAATAATAATAAAAAAACACAAGTATAATAGGTGGACAAAAGTTCACCTATTATACTTATATTTTAAAAGGAAAGAGGGTGCACTATGAATTCTAGAAATAAATACGGCTATTTATTTATATCTCCATTTTTTATAGTATTTAGTATATTTGGTATTTATCCTATATTTCTTTCTTTATATATGAGCTTTACAGATTATAAAGGAATTGGCTCGCCCTTTAAAGCAAACTGGGTAGGATTACAACAATATCTAAGATTAGCAAGTGATAAATACTTTTTGCAAGCATTCGTAAATACATGGAAAATATGGGGAGTAAATATTATATTGCAATTATCCTTAGCGTTGATATTAGCTATTCTATTTTCAGATATAAGACTAAAGCTTAAGGGTTTAAGTCTATTCCGTGCGATTTTTTATTTACCTAATTTGATGACAGTTTCTTCTGTTGCATTATTGTTCTTATATATTTTAGATTGGCAACATGGAGCTCTTAATGGCCTTTTACTTAAATATGGATTTATCTCAAAACCTGTTAATTGGCTTGGAGAACCAATTACAGCACAATTATCTGTTTCGCTAATACAGACATGGTTATGGTTTGGACATACATTTATTATTATTTTTGCAGGAATCCAGGGTATTTCAAAAGATTATTTTGAAGCAGCTATGATAGATGGGGCCAATAGATGGCAAACATTTTTTAAAGTAACACTGCCATTGCTAAAACCAATTATGATTTATGTAGTTATTACATCTTTAATCGGTGGATTACAATTATTTGAAATACCATTTTTAATATCACAAAATGGTCTTGGAGGACCAGAGGGTTCCTTAGTTACGATGGTATTATACTTGTATAATCAAGCATTTAAGTATCATAATTTTGGCTATGCATCAGCAGTAGCTTATGGTTTGTTTTTAATAATATTGATATTTTCTATGATCGTTTTCAAAGGCATGTTTAAGGAAGAGGTTTAAGGGGGTGTGATTTTTGGATAAAAGAAACATTATTAAATGGCTTATATATGCTGCGTTAACTTTGCTGGCAGCCGCTTGCTTGTTACCCTTTGCTATGATGATAATAAATTCTACACGTTCTAATACTGAAATAGTAAGAGGCTTTACGCTAATTCCAGGAAAGAGCTTGATAGAAAACTATAAAAATATGATGTATCATATGGATGTTAGCGACGGAATATTTAAAGGAATTTGGCTTGGTTATAAGAATAGCTTTATTATTGCTTCATCTGTAACGATATTAAGTGCATATTTTTCAGCTTTAACAGCCTATGGATTTTACGCATATGAATTTAAAGGGAAAAAACTATTATTTATAATTATTTTAATAATGATGATGATACCAAGTCAATTAAGCTTACTAGGCTTTTTCGAGCTAAATAAAGCTTTAAAAACATTAGATAGCTATATACCACTAATAGTTCCCTCAATAGCGACGCCCTTTACTGTGTTTTTTATGCGTCAATATTTAATCTCATCAATGCATCCTGCGGTAATCGAAGCGGCCAGAATAGATGGTGCAGGTGAATTATCAATTTTCCATAAAATTATTTTACCAATGATGCTGCCAGCGATTGCAACAATGTCAATATTTACTTTTATTGGAGCGTGGAATAGTTATATAGTCCCATTAGTTGTAATATTTTCACCTGAAAAATATCCGTTGCCTGTTTTGATGGGATATCTTAAGGGAGGAAAAGTTGCTGAAAATTTAGGTTCAATGTATTTGGCAATTTCTATGTCAGTTGCGCCTATTATTATAGCATTTATGTTCTTATCTAAATATATTATTAGCAGCATTTCGGCAGGATCAGTAAAAGAATAAAGATTATGACTGGGAGCGTTAAGGGAGGATAAATATGAGTAAGTTTTACTTTGATGAAAAAAATAGATTTGTTATAGAAAATTTTAATGCATCAAAGCCTTTTGCAAGTTTCTTACCTGGAATAGCAGGTAAGAAGGGAATTCCAATGTGGATATTTTACGTCAATAGAGGTCAATGTATATCATCCTTTGGAATAAAAAACAAAGATAATCCAATAATGGAGTTTTTCCCAGCATATAAATGTTATCAAAATGTTCAAAGCGTAGGATTTAGGACATTTATAAAGTTTACAGATGAACAAAATATATATGAACCTTTCTTATATCCAAGAAATAATAAAGTTAATCAAAAAATGTATATAGGAATGAATGAGCTTGAAATAGAAGAAGTAAACACAGAAAATGGATTGCAAATAAATGTTCTTTATTTTATGCTTCCACAAGAAAAGATAGCTGCTCTAGTTAGGAAAGTAACAATTAAAAATATTTCAAACAACAAAAAAAGTCTTGAAATCTTGGACGGGATGCCAGTAGTGCTTCCATATGGGATAAGCGATGGTGGATTAAAACAAGTTGGCAATACCCTTAAAGCATGGATGGAAGTATATAATCATGAAGGCGGAATCCCAATTTTTAGAATGAGATCGTCATCAGAAGATAGTGTTAATGTTACAGAGTTTAAAGAAGGTAATTTTTACTTGTCATTTAAAAATGTAAAAGGTAAAAAGGATTTAATAAATCCAATTGTTGATATTGACCTTGTTTTTGGAATGAATACATCCCTTAGCTATCCAGATGTATTTTATAATTTCCCTTTAAGTGAAATTTTAGATAGAAAGCAAATTACTTCAAACAAAATACCATGTAGTTTTTCAGCAGTAAGTTTGGATGTTAATGCAGGGGAAGCTTTGGATATATATACTATTATTGGCCATGCACCGGAGATTTCTGTTTTAGAAAGCTATAAAGAAATATTTATGGATGAAAATTACATTAATAATAAATATTTAGAAGGTAAAAAAATTGTAGAGAGATTAACAGATGATATATATACAAAAACATCATCGAAGCTATTTGATGAATATTGTAGACAAAGTTACCTAGACAACATTCTAAGGGGTGGATATCCTTTAATATTAAAAAATGGTGACAAGCCACTTGTTTATTATATGTATTCAAGAAAACATGGCGACTTAGAAAGAGATTATAATTACTTTTCACTTGAACCAGAATATTATTCAAGCGGAAATGGAAACTACAGAGATATAAATCAAAATAGAAGAAATGATGTTTTCTTTAATCCAGAAGTAAAAAGTTATAACATAAAAATTTTCATGAATTTAATTCAAGCAGATGGTTATAATCCACTAGTTATTAATGGGGTTAAATATAGAATTAAAGCTAACAGTTTAGACTTTATCGACGAACTAGCTGAAGATACAGACAAGTTAAAGGAGATTTTATCAAATCCATTTACACCAGGTAGGCTGATTACATTTATAGAACAAAGAAATATAAAACTTAAGGTTTCACAAGAGGAATTCTTAACAAAGATTATGGAAAATGCGGAAGAAGAAATTGATGCAGTTCATGGTGAAGGATTTTGGACGGATCATTGGACATATAACTTAGACTTGATTGAGAATTATTTAGAGGTTTATCCAGATAAAAAGAGGGATTTGCTATTTAATGAATATGATTATACTTATTTTGATAATAGTAAAGTTGTCTTACCAAGGGAGAAAAGATATGTATTGTCTAACGGTAAAGTAAGACAATATAATTCAATAGTAGAAGATAAGGACAAAAAGAAACTTATAGAATCAAGAAAAACTTATAAAAATATAATGAGAGCTAACAAAGGCGTAGGAGAGATATATACAACTAATTTAATTGTGAAGCTATTAAATCTTGCAGCAGTAAAATTTGCTACTATTGATCCTGCTGGAATGGGAATTGAGATGGAGGCAGGAAAACCAGGATGGTATGATGCATTAAATGGTCTTCCTGGACTCTTTGGTTCTTCAGTTGCAGAGGCCTTTGAATTGGTTAGACTTTTCAATTTTATATTAGATGTTTTAAAGGAATATCCAGATGAAGAAATTAAAATTCCGATTGAAGTTATGCAGCTAATTGAAAACGAAGTTAAGTATGTTCAAAGATATAACGAATCAAATATGGATAATAAAGATTATGATTTTTGGTCAATTATGTCTGATTTACGTGAGAAATATAGGGAAGATGTAAAATTTGGGTTTCAAGGCAAAGAAGTATCTGTAAGATCAGCGGAATTGATAGATAAGATCAAAGAACTTAAAGATAAATTACAGTTGGGCTTAGATAAAGCTATTATAAATAACGATGGTTTAATGCCTACGTATTTTTATTATGATGTAGAAGAATACGAGATCATTAAAGGCATTGACAAAGATGTAGACGATGAAAATCAAGAACAGTATATTAGAGCATTAAAATTTAAACAAAATAAAATGCCATTATTTTTGGAAGGGATAGTTAGAGGGTTTAAAATTTACAATGATAAAGACTTCCTAAGCAATGTATATAAAAGAGTAAAAAATAGTGATTTATTTGACAAAAAATTAAAGATGTATAAAGTTAATGCCTCTTTAAATAAGGAAACTATAGAAATAGGCAGGGCAAGAGCATTTACTCCTGGATGGCTAGAAAATGAATCAATTTGGCTTCATATGGAATATAAATATATGCTTGAGCTATTAAAAAGTGGCCTTTATAAGGAATACTATGATGACTTTAAAAACGTATTGATACCCTTCATGGATGCAAGTGTATATGGCAGAAGCCCACTTGAAAATTCATCCTTTATCGCAAGTAGTGCTAATGTCGACGAGTCAATTCATGGAACGGGATTTGTTGCAAGATTAAGTGGTGCAACTGCAGAATTTTTGAGTATGTGGAGGTTAATGTTTGTAGGTAAAAAACCATTTAAAATTATAAACGGCAAACTCACTTTGAGCTTTAATCCTGTGTTACCAGAATGGTTATTCGATGAAGAGAATAAAGTTAGCTTTAATTTTTTAGGCAGATGCAGGGTAACATATTATAATCCATCTAGAAAAAATACTTATGAAATGGACATTACTAAGCAAAAAATAATAATCTATTTACCTAGTGGAAATACTATTGAATTTTTAGATAATTTTATAGAAGAAGAATATGCAACATTGATTAGAGAAGGAAAAATAAACAGAATAGATATTTACTTAAAATAACACTCATAGGTGGGATTTAAATGAGAAGTAAACTTAAAGTTTATTTAACAGCAAAAGATACTGAAGATAGATTAGCATTGAAAGAAAATAAAGCTTTAAACTTCGGTGAAAAAGTTGATAAAGCAATTGAAGTATTTGAGGATGAAACTTATCAGACAATCGAAGGATTTGGTGGTGCCTTTACTGAAGCGGCTGCATATAATTTTTATAAACTAGGAGAAGAAAACAAAAATAAGATTTTAAAGGCTTATTTTGATAAGCATGAAGGAAATGGATATAATCTCTGTAGAACCCACATAAATAGCTGCGATTTTTCATTGGGAAATTATGACTATGTAGAAGAATACGATGTTGAACTTAAAAGTTTTAATATTGCCAGAGAAAAAAAGTGTGTTATTCCATTTATTAAAAAGGCAATGGCTTTTTCTAATGATATTAAACTTTTTGCTTCTCCATGGAGTCCCCCTGCATGGATGAAAACAAATGGGGAAATGAATAATGGCGGTAAACTAAAGGAAGAATTTAAGAACGTATGGGCATTATATTATGCAAAATACATTAAAGCAATGAAGGAAGAAGGAATAGATATATGGGGCATTACAGTTCAAAATGAGCCAGAGGCTACACAGGTATGGGATTCGTGTAGATATACCGCAGAGGAAGAAAGGGATTTTGTAAAATATCATTTAGGACCTACGTTGTATAAAGAGGGTTTAAAACATATAAATATTATTGTTTGGGATCATAATAGAGATTTATTGTATGAAAGAGCAAAGGTTATTTTATCTGATAAAGAGGCTTCAAAATATGTTTGGGGTGTAGGATTTCACTGGTATTCAGGGGACCAATTTGAAAACCTTAAAAAGACCCATGAAGAGTTTCCGGACAAGAAGTTGCTCTTCACTGAGGGATGCCAAGAGGGTGGAGTAAAACTTGGTGATTGGAACGTAGGAGAAAGATATGGACACAATATAATCGGCGATTTAAACAATTATACTGTTGGTTGGGTTGATTGGAATTTACTCCTAGATACTCAAGGAGGGCCTAACCATGTTGGCAATTACTGTGATGCTCCAATAATTGTTGATGTAGAAAAAGATGAAATATATTTTCAAAGCTCTTATTATTATATAGGCCATTTTAGTAGATTTATAAAAAGAGGAGCTAAAAGAATAGGTTTTATAAACCCATATGATTCCTTAGAAGTTACAACATTTAAAAATCCAGATGGAACAATTGTAACAGTTGTAATGAATAAATCAGATGAAGATATTGATTTTAGATTTAAGGTAGGGAAGGGAATAACTGAACTGAAAAGTCTAAGGCACTCTATAATGACACTATTAGTAAATTAAAAAAGGTGGTATTGGATATGCAAAAATACAATTTTCCTAAAGACTTTATATGGGGAGTTGCAACTTCAGCTTATCAGATCGAAGGTGCTTATAACGCAGATGGTAAGGGAGAAAATATATGGGATAGATTTACTTCTATCCCTGGTAAAATATTTAAAAATCAAAATGGTAACGTAGCATGTGATCATTATAATCTTTATGAAAGGGACATTGAGATATTAGAAGAACTTGGTATAAAAAATTACAGGCTATCCATATCATGGGCAAGAATATTTCCTAAAGGATATGGAGAAGTAAATCAACAAGGGCTTGATTTTTATAAAAAGTTAATTAACAAATTAATAGAAAAAGGTATTCAGCCAGCGGTAACTTTATATCATTGGGATTTACCTCAACATCTTCAAGATATAGGTGGATGGGCAAACAAAAAGGTAGTGGACTATTTTGTTGAATATGCAGAACTGATGTTTAAGGAATTTGGCGATATTGTTCCAATATGGATTACCCATAATGAACCATGGGTTGTATCAATATTAGGCCATGCTTGGGGCGTTCACGCTCCTGGAATTAAGGATTATAAAACTGCATTGCAGGTTGCCCATAATATACTTTTATCCCATGGGAAAGCAGTAAGGCTATATAGAAATATGAGTCTAAAGGGAAGAATTGGTATAACATTAAATCTATCAAGCACATATCCAGAAACCGATGACCAAAAAGATATACTAGCAGCAAAAATATATGATGGATTTATGAATAGATGGTTCTTAGATGCTGTATTAAAGGGAAGTTACCCTGAAGATATGCTAAAATTATACAGTGAACAAAGGATTCTTCCAGAGTTTTTAGAAGATGACATGAAGATCATAAGTGAAAAAATAGACTTTTTAGGAATAAATTATTATACAAGAAGTGTTTTAAGATATGATGAGAATGCTTATCCTCTTAAAGTGACAATGGTGGATCTTGATAACCCTAAAACTGACATGGGTTGGGAAATTTATCCTGAGGGTTTATTTGACTTGCTTATTAATATCCACAAGAATTATGGAGGGGTTGATATTTTAATCACAGAAAATGGAGCAGCCTTTAACGATATAGTAAATTATAAAGGGAAAGTTGTAGATGATTATAGGATCGATTATTTGTATAGACACTTAACACAAGCCCATAGAGCAATATTAGATGGAGTTAATTTAAAGGGCTACTTTTTATGGTCGTTTTTAGATAACTTTGAATGGGCTGAAGGATACTCAAAAAGTTTTGGTTTTGTATTTATAGATTATAAAACTCAAAAGAGGATAATCAAAGATAGTGCTTATTGGTATAGTAATGTTGTTAAAAATAATGGTATATTAGATTAAGATGGGGTCCCCCCCATCTTTTTATTTGCCTCTTATTTTAGATATAAATGAAGAGGACAAGGATAAAATAATATGTTAAAATAATATATTGGTTGCTAGAAGGAAGGATTAATTAAGATCTCGATAATTTATAGAGGAGGACCGCTCATGAAAATTTCAAAAAAAGATGCGCTAATGTGGTTTGAATTTTTTTCACAACTTCCTGAAGATGAAGAGCTCAGTCCTAAACAGGAGGAGATCGTTTACGCTACTTTAGCGCAAATTGAAGCAGCAGTTGAATATAGAAATGCCCTTTTAATGTCGGAAATCAAAAATTTAAAAACATTAGATAATAGAACCTACTTTGTAGGAAATGAAAATAAGTTTCCTAAAGGGTGTCGTTCTTGTTTACTTGGCACTGGTTTAGGTGCAATTAGAAAAACAAATAAATGCAACTTAAATTGTAAATTCTGTTATAATTATGGACAAATAGAATATATGCCTCCAATCGGAGAAGGATTGTGGGAAATTGGAGGAACTAAATTTTATGAAAGAGATATTGATTTACTTTTGTCAATCCAAAGTAAACCTACTGGTGTTGCTTATGTTTATTTAGAACCATTCATAGAAATTGAAAAATATTATCCGATTATAAAAAAATTTAGAAAGGCTAATATTCATCAACATCTTTACACAAATGGAACATTAGCGACAGAAGAGACTTTAAGAGCATTAGGTGAAGCTGGTCTTAACGAGATACGTTTTAATTTAGGTGCTTCTAATTGTTCAGATAAAGTCATTGAAAATATTGGAATAGCTAAAGAATATATTGAAAGCGTGGGAATCGAAACACCAATGACCCCGGAATTTTATGAAACCTTTTTAAAGAAAAAGAAGGCGATATTAGATACAAAACTTGATTTTATCAACTGTGCAGAGTTGCATTTAAACGAAAATAATATATACAATTATTATGGTGAAAACATGTATATTTATAGGGGTGGATATATTTCGCCAATTTGGAGCAGGGAATTGACTTTGAAACTTATGAAAATAGCTGATGAGGAAAACTGGGATTTAGTAGTTCATGACTGTTCAAACTATACGAAATTTGCTAGGGGGTTAAATTTAGGGAGCAAAGAAGGTAAATGGTTTGGAGCTAGCAATTACGCAAGTGAATTTTCAAGGATTCCATATGAAGTATTTTTACCGATCTTAAAAGATGATAATTTTAAATTTTTAATTGAAGAAGAATTACCTCATGGTTATAAAATTGGCGAGCTGTTTATTTAAAATATTTTAATAGCAGGGCGGGCAGTATATTCAACTGTCTGCCCTTTCTGATTATATGGATTTAAGGATATAATATAAAACGCATAAAGAAAAGTTAAAATTTTTTGAGCACAATATTATACAACGGAAAATATAAACAAATATGGTATAATATAAATATATAAAGGGGGCGGTAACATGAGAACTAAGACTTTTACCTTTTGTGATGGAGAAAATATAGAGATTTTTACCTACAAATGGATGCCAGATGAAGGAAAAGAAATTAAAGGCATTATTCAGATAGCACATGGAATGGCTGAAACTGCCGCACGATATGAGAGATTTGCGGAATTTTTTACAAATGAAGGATTTATAGTTTATGCAAATGATCATAGGGGACACGGCAAGACTGCAAAGTGCCTTGAGAATGTAGGCTATATAGGACAAAATGGATTTTATTGGATGATTGAAGATATGAAACAGCTTAATGATATTATTAAAAAAGAAAATCCAAATCTTCCTGTTTACCTTTTAGGACATAGTATGGGTTCATTACTCGCACAAGGATATATCACAAAGTATGGTGACAGCTTAGGAGGAGTAATATTGTCTGGAACGGCAGGAAAGCAAGGTCTATTATTAGACATTGGAAGATTTATTGCTTATATTGAAATGAAAATAAAAGGTGAAAGATGGCAGAGCAAATTGCTTAATAAATTATCCTTTGGAAACTATAATAAATCCTTTAAACCAACAAAAACTGAGTTTGATTGGTTGAGCAGGGATGAAAAGGAAGTAGAGAAATATATAAACGATCCCTTCTGTGGGACAATTTTTACGTCTAGTTTTTACTATGATTTTTTAAGGGGATTTAGAAGTATACATCAAAAAAAGAATATGGCTCAAATTCCAAAAGATTTACCAATTTATATTTTTTCTGGTGATCAAGATCCAGTTGGTAATAAATGCAAGACTATTAAATGGCTAATTGAAACATATAAAAGATTAGGAATAAAGGATGTTCAATATAAATTTTATAAGGATGGAAGACATGAGATGTTAAATGAAATTAATCGTGATGAAGTAATGAAGGATTTATTGCTGTGGATTAAGTCTCATTGACTAAAAATAGTATTATTTTGGAGGTATTTATATGCTAAAAAGATTTTTTACAGTTGGCGCTATTTTGATATGTTTTTTTTATACCAGTTTAAAAGCTTTTTCTGCTGATATATTATGGAGACTTATGCATAATGATCAATATGCATTGGTGATTGCTCAAGTATCTGAGCAAAGTGATAATAAAATTGTATTTCAAGTTAAACAGATAATAAGTGGCAAAACTGTTCCTAAGCAAATAACAATAAATGGCAATATTAAATATACTTTTCTTTATATACGACCAAATTTGTATGATTACTGTGTAATATCATTAGATAAAAAATCAAATAAATACACTGTTAAGAATGGAATTTTTAAAGCAGACACAGATGATTATAAAAAATTAAAATTCATAAAAGATGGATTGGATAGTGGAATAAAAGGTGACTTGACGGCATTTGAATACTATATTAACAGTAAGGGAAAATATAATAATTTTGTTTTTGACAGAGGCACAGTTTATTTATGCCTTAACGATCAAAAAAAGATTCAAATATATCCTGAACAAATAGATAAAATTTCTACTGGTTCTAATGAAATTAAAATAAAGGAATTAGAAGAGAAAATATCATCATTGGAGATTGAATTGAATTTTTTAAGGGGAAAAGTAGATGAACAAAAAAAGTATATAAAAATGTTAATGCAAAAATCATATTCAAGCAAGGAATTACTAGAAATTGCAAAAAATGAATGGAAATACAGATTAACTATAAATGGCAAAGATGTTCCTAAAAATGAAGTAGTTGAAGTTAATACATCTAATTTAGAAATAGTTTTAAGTGAAACTCAAAGTGCTTATCCGATGTTACCTATTGAAATATACAATAAAGGGGCACTGAAAAATTACCAGGAACATATTAAAATAATGGCTCCAAAGTCTATAAAATATGATATTAATGCTGCTTCAGGAACGATTGTTGACTCTATTCAATATCAATTTAAGAATTTAAAGAAAGGGACTAAAGTACAGATAAAAATAACAGATGAGTTAAAACAGAGGTTAAATTTAAAAAGTAACATGATTGTTATCAATGTCAATTAAAATAAACATCTATTACTAGAATGAAAAAATTATTATAAAGATGCTTCTGAGTTTTCAACAGATTCAAAAAGCTACCAAGATTATCTCTTGGCAGCTTTTTTAGTTTAATTTTTAATTATCTTTTCACTACTTCAAAGTTATCCTCTATTAGCAGCCAATTTTGTGGGAAAGAAATTCCTAACTTCCAGTAACTTACACCTCTAAGACCAAGTTCCTTTACTAGATTAAATTTAGCTTGAATGGAACGAGCATCTTCAAACCATACTGTGTGGCGTTTTCCGTCTGCATCTATATAATTAAAATGAGGAGCCTGAGCTTTTGTATCATAGCTTATAGACACATTATTTTCTGCTGCTAATAAAATTGCCTCCTGTGGGCTAATTGCCCTTGCAACGCTTCCAGGGACGAATGGAAGAGTCCAATCATATCCATATAAGTTTTGTCCCATCATAATTTTAGATGCAGGCATTTCCGTCAAAGCATATTCAATAACCTTCCTAACTTCAGGTAATGGAGATACTGGCATTGCAGGACCGCCGCTGTAGCCCCATTCATAGGTCATTATGACAACAAAGTCGGCAATTTCACCATGGGCTCTATAATCATGGGCTTCATACCATTCACCTGCTTGTGTGGCACTTGTTTTTGGTGCTAAAGCTGTAGACATTAATAGACCTTGAGCACTTAACCTTGCTTTAGCCTTACGCAGGAAGGCGTTATAGTTTTCTCTTAATTCACGAGGTAAATGTTCCAAATCAAAATGTATATCTTTAAAGTTTAGTCGCTTTGCTGTGGAAATGATATTGTCAAGTAGAGTATCTTGCAATTTCTGATTTGTAAGAATAAGTCTTCCAAGTTCCGTGCTGAATTGTCCTTCCTCAAGATTAGTTACAGCCATCAATAAAACTGCACCGCTGTTATTTGCAATATTTCTAAAATTGTTTAAGGGTGGTTCTTTTAATGTTCCGTCCCTTTGAATCTGAAAACTAAAGGGTGAGAGATAGGTCAAATGTGGTGCTACGCTTCGAACAGATTGTTCTAATGCAGGCGTTACTCTGCCGCCTATTGGTTCTACGTATGCATTTATTTCTACTCTTCTTCTTGGAAGTGGGGGAATATAAAGTCTAAAACCAATCGGGAGTGGTTTATTAGGTGAAATACCATTAATCCTAGCAAGTGCAAGATAGCTTATTCCAAATCTTCTTGCAATGTTATATAAGCTATCTCCAGGTTGAACCCAATAGAACCTTCCTACTATAGGTATTACAAGCGCCTGCCCCACTACAAGCTGATTTGGATTAGGAAGTTCATTTGCTCCTGCAATTGCGCCAATTGTTGAATTATATAACCGTGCAATACTGTATAAAGATTCTCCTGCCCTTACAACATGAATTTGCATAGTATCTCCTTATTTTTATAAATTCATCCATTATTATTTTATGAATTATAAGGGAAATTGCTCAATTTTATTTAATAAAGATGCACTTTAGTGTTATTTAAGTATGGTAAAAGTAATCCAAAACAAGCTGGATGTATAATTATGGAGCAGGGATATTCAATGAAAAAACCTTCTGAAATAATTGTCTCCTTAAAAACCCAAGGCAAAGATATACTTGAGGTTAAGGTTGGGGGAAAAGCGATGAATTTATCTGAAACAGAAATTCAGATATAAACCTTTTTATGTGAAATATTAAGCCCAAAATATCACATTATTTTGGGCTTAAATAATTGTAACAGGCGTTCCAATGGGAACAAGGCTGCTAAGTTCAATTACATGACTATTAAACATTCTAATGCATCCATTAGAAACGTTTTTACCTATTGAAGAAGGATTGTTAGTTCCATGAATTCCAATTCCCTTTATATTTAATCCTAGCCACCTTGCCCCAAAGGGGCCACTAGGATTAATCGCTTTATTGATTATTTTAAAATTTCCTTTTGGAGTAGGGGTTGAGGGCTTACCAAGGGCTACAGGGTATTGTCTAATTATGATTCCGTTTTTGTATAATATTAATCTGTTTGTTTTGGTATTAATGATAATCTTGTAATTTGCCATGTTTTTCTGTCCTTATAAAATCTTTATTACTATAAATATTTTTTTTATTTAGTTTTGATGATAATTTTTTTTTGCAAAAAATGTCGATAAAAATTTTTAAAAAGATTGAATAAAAAATTTAGAACTGGAAAAATTAATTAATGAAAGCTCAAGAAAATAACTTGAGCAGGAAACAGCAGTTTCCACTAACAGAACCCCCCATCCCCCTTAGGGCCTTAAGGCCCTTCTTTTTTATGGCTTTATAACTTAATTTAATTAAAAAATAAAGATTGATTAATAATGATATTTTGGTATAATTTTATTTGGGGGTGATAGTTTGAAAAAGAATATGATTCCAGGAAGTTTTCAATTGATGAAAAAGATTAACACGGGGCTGGTTTTAGATACCATTCGCTTATATGCTCCAATATCTAGAGTGGAAATTTCAAAGATGCTAAATCTTACCCCTGCAACGGTAACGAATATTACAGCAGAACTCTTAAAAAGAAATATAATAATTGAAAGCGATTTTGGAAAATCCACGGGCGGAAGAAAGCCAGTTTTATTAAAAATCAACCCGGATTCGTATTATGTTATAGCAGTTCATATTGGCTCTACAAAACTTAGAGTATCAGTTATGAATATGGAATCGGAAATAATTTGCTCTTTAACTGAAAAGCTTTATCCCAATATGGAATTTGAAAAGGTTAAAGATATAATGATAGATTTTATAAATCAGTTAATAAAAGAATATTTGCCAGAAAAAAATAAAATACTTGGTATAGGTGTTGCTGCCCATGGATTAGTTGATTTTAATAATGGGACAATAACATTTGCACCTAATTTTGGTTGGAAAAACATTAATCTAAGGGAAATTTTAGAAAGGGAATTTGATGTTCCTGCCTTTGTTGACAGAGATGTAAGGGCTATGGCAATGGCTGAGAGCTGGTATGGTGAAGGAAGGGAAGTAGAAGATTTTATCTGTATAAAGGTAGGATATGGAATTGGCGCAGCTTTCATTAAAGACAAGCAGCAGTTAAGGGGAGCTTCTGATGGGTTAGGGGAATTTGGACATATGAAAGTGGAAATAAATGGAACAAAATGTATCTGTGGCAATTATGGATGCTTAGAAAACTATGCTTCGGAGAGGGCAATAGTAAGATATGCAATGGAAAATGGATATAGGGATGAATTAGATATTGAAAAAATACATGAAGAAGTTAATAAAGGCAATCAAAAAATAATTGATGCTGTTAAAAAAGCGGGATTTTATCTAGGCTTAGGCATTTCAAATTTGATCAACATATTTAACCCAAGATTAATTGTCATAGGAGGGGACTTAATAGATATTAATGACTTATTTTTTGATGAATTACTCCTTTCGGCAAAGAACTATTCTTTACAGGAGTTATTTCAAAATGTTAATATCAAGAGGACCCAAACAGGCAAGGACGCTATAACTAAGGGAGCTGCACTTTTAGTCCTTGACAACTTATTCGATAGTATTCAGAAGGAGGTTATATCATGAAAAATTATGTAATTGGAATTGATGTTGGAGGAACGAACATTGTAACGGCTCTTTCAGATTTGAAGGGTAATGTAATAATAAAGACTAAAATTCCAACTGAAGCTTATAAAGGTTATAAAGATACAATTAGAAGAATAAAAGAACAGATAGAATATGTTATAAAGGAAGCTGGCTTATCAGTGGATAATATAGCTGGTATAGGGATAGGCGTCCCAGGACTTATTGATGTTGAAAAAGGAATATGTTATTTCTCTGGTAATTTAGGCAACGAATGGCAGGATGTTAACATAAGGGAGGACCTTAATAAGTTTTTTAATGTTCCAATCTTCTTAGATAATGATGTAAATGTTGCAGCCCTTGGAGAAAAGTATTTTGGAGCTGCTAAAGATTGTAAGGACTTTATTTACATAACAATAGGAACAGGAATAGGATCTGCTATAATTTCTGATGGTAGAATGATAAGGGGTCACAGATTTTGTGCAGGTGAATTTGGACACTTAACAGTCGATAAAAACGGTCCAAAGTGTTCCTGTGGCAATGTAGGTTGCATAGAAGCAATAGCATCAGCTCCTGCAATAGCAAGAAGAATAAAGGAAAAAATAAACTCGGGAAGAAAGTCTTTAATGGTGGAAATTGCGGGAGGCGTTGATAATATCACTGCTAAAACTTTATCGGAAGCTTATGATAAGGGGGACGAACTTGCAATAGAAATTATGAAGGAAACTGGAGAATGGCTAGGTATTGCTATAGCTGGATATATTAATATTATTAATCCAGAATTATTTATAATAGGTGGTGGAGTTTCAAGGGCCCAGGAGAGATTATTAAAATATATAAGAGAAGAAGTCAATAAAAGGGCGATGAAGATCCAAAAAGAAAGCTGTAAGATTATTACAGCCCACCTTTTAGATGAAGCAGGTATGATGGGAGCAATTGCGGCAATACTTGAATATTTGAATTTAATATAGAAAAATAAAGGGACTGTCCTAGAACAAATATAAGGACAGTCCCTTCTGATTATTTTATTTTTTCAATAGAAGTGATGCTATATTGAGGATTCCTGCTATCATATTTTGAAAGTCTTAATGTAACCTTGTATATCGTATTTTCATATCCAATAGGAGTATCTTCTGAGGTTCTTAAAATATATGTGCACTCAGTTGGAACATCGTATTTATCGTATTTAACTTCATAAATATTTCCATCTAAGAATTTTCCTTTTGAAACTACTTCTAAATGTTTTTTACTAATATTTAAATTTGCTGCTTCAACTTCTTGGGATTCAAGATAGCCAATTAAATTTTCTAAAGAGCTTTTTCCAAGGTTCATAGAGGTAGGCATAACATAAGGAACTGGTCCCTTTGAATTAAAGGTTAAATAATTATATGTTATACCTTTTTTTGATTTATTGCCAATAACAATTACAGGCTCAAAGTCCTTAGTTTTTACAACCCCAAAAATAGAGTATCGGCCTGAAATTAATTTAATAACTTTGTCGTCATAAACCTTAAAAACGTGTAATATTGGACCTTTGTTGTCGGATGATTGAAGGATTAGTTCCTGCTTACCATCTTTATCGATATCATTAAAGCTTATGTTCATTGGCCAGTTTTTATTGAAATATCCTAAAGTTTTAATGGTGGGATCTGGTTCTAGGTTAGAAGTTTTTTTTTCATCCCATTTAATTGATAAGTGATATTCACCAGTTTTTTCGTTTGTTTCAACAAGGATACAATCTGTTTTGCCGTCGCTGTTTAAATCTGTATAGTAGGTATTTGGTTGGTTGAAAGTGCTAATAGTTTGTTTTGTTTTCATAAGTATCATTATAATTGCAGCTATGATGATTGCGGCGATTATTATGGCTCCCCAGATAAGCTGTTGCTTTTTAACTACATATATTTTTAATTTCATTAAACTCACCTCCACTAAATTATATGAATGATAATTATAAAATATTTGTGGAAAAATATAATTAAGGGAACAAATATTGATTTATAATACTATTTTTTATATAATCATTTTGTAATTGAGCTTTCCACATATTGGAGAGATAAATTTAAGAAAGTGGTGATAAGATGAAAAGGCTAATTAGTATTTTTCTCATTTTTACTTTGATTTTGGGAGTTACTTCCTGCAATAAAAAGGGAAAAGAAGGAGAAGAGAATAAAAAGACTTTAAAAGTTGCTATAATGTATCCTGAGGAGAATATTGGAGGAATATATAAAGAAATTGTTAAGGAATATGAAAAACAAAATCCTGATTTAAAAATAGAATTAACCTTTGACCTTTCTGATGAATCTAAGATTAAAGAAAGCCTTACAAAGGAAGAGGGTTATGATATAGTTGGGATAAAAAGAAATCAGCTTATAGAATACGCTAAAACTGGGCTTATTACGGACCTGACAGATTTTATAGATAAAAATGATTTAAGAAATAAGCTATATCCTATCAATCTATCCTATGGAACATTTAATGGTAAAAACTATGGTATAGGTGATTTACCTATAACATACGAATGGTTTTATAATAAAAGCATATTTAACAAATATGGAATTAAAGAACCTGCTAACTTAAAGGAATTAATTGATATATCTAAGAAGCTAAATTCAAAAGGCATTATTCCAATTAGCATTGGTGCAATGGATAGATGGACTTTAGCCCTTTTATTTGGCAATATAACATGTCAAACAACAGGAATACAAAGTTTTACTGATAATTTAGGATCGGACAAAAAAGCCTTTGAGAACATTCAGGGAATAAATATTGCCTTTAATACTTTTGATAAATTAGTTAAAAATTCTATTAAGAAGAATAGTGTTGACATTAATTATATGCAATCAGTTGATGATTTTTTAAAGGGAAAAGCAGCAATATTGCCAACAATTTCAATAACTAAAGAGCTGATAGAAACTAAAAAGCCTTCTGGTTTTGAATATGGAATTTTTGAAACACCAATTCAGTTTGTGGATAATCCTATGGCTAAGGTAAGCGCAAGTGGAGGACAAATTTTAACTGTTTCTTCAAAAAGCTCAAACAAGGATGAAGCAGAAAAATTTTTGAAATTTTTATTTGAACAGGAAGCTCAAAAACTCTTTGTAGAAAAAGGTTTTATATCTGCTTTAAAAACAGCTAATCAGCTTGATACAGTAAATAAAAGAATCATCATATCTCATATTGAGATGACAAATGATAATTCAGGATTTCTTATAGATAATCTAGATTTAAAGATGGCAGATGCTATAGGGATTGTATTATCGGATATGATCGAAGGAAGGGTAAAACTGAGTGAAGCATGGGATAGAGTATTAAAAATATCCTTCCAACAATGAAGGGGATCTTAACGATCCCCTTTTTCTTGTGCTTGACATTCAGCACATAGCCCATAAAAATAAACCTTACTACTGCTTATTTTGTAATTTGTATATTTTTGTGCTATTTGATTTATATGGTCAAGTTCAAGCTCATCGATGTCATCAACTCTTCCGCATCCTAGACAAACAATATGAGGGTGGGATTCAGATTTAGCGTCAAATCTAAAGTTATCTTCTCCAACATTCAGCTGCTGAACTAATCCTAACTCTATTAAAGTATTTAAAGTTTTATAAACCGTTGCTAAGCTCATGGTAGGATAGTGCGGTCTTAAAGCTTCGTAGATCATTTCAGCTGAAGGGTGACTTTTAGTCCCAAGCAGATAATTATATATAGCATATCTTTGTGGTGTGAGCTTTAGATTATTTTCTTTAAATAGATTGCTTAATTTATTCATAAACACCATCCTTTTATTTATTCTAAGATAAATATAACAGAAAATAATTATTTGTCAATAATTTTTTTAGGTTTAAATAGTACAAATACGGTATATATCAATAAAATAATAGAAATAGGTATTGAGTAAGCATTAAAAAATTTTTTTATGTTACGGATCAACCTAAAATTTGCTGCAATATAACCTAAATTATAGCATTCATCCTTTATTAGCGATAATAAGAATTTTCCAGATCTTGATATTATTTGAGGGCTTAAAGTGGTATTTTCGCATGAAATAATGGTGTAGGGAAATTCTGAGTCCTGCTTAATGTTTCTACTTGTTATATAAAATGAATGCTCTTTTAAAATATCAATGACGTTATTGGTAAATCCATTTTGTTTTTGAGTTTGGGTTATCGAAAAGGAGTCAGATAATCCTATGCCGTCTATAATTAGTATGTCTCCACTAGGTAAATTTGAAAATACATTATCGAGGTTGTAGTTTAGCAAATGACCAGACAAAAAAACAAAAATAATTGTCCTGTCCGGCGTTTTTGCACGTTGATTTTTAATAGAGTTTATTAATTCTAATATGATTGATGGAGTAATGTTTTGCTCATAAGTTGTTATGGGGACTTCTGAAAGTCTAATAAAAAAATCATAGTAGGAGACTATCAAAAGAGGTTTTATGAGTTTATTTTTTCCAGGCATTATCCCATATACATTTTTAAATTTAATTTCCTCCAATTTTTTATTAGCACCTATTCTGATTTTATATCCATTTTGGGAGTATCTTATGATTTCAGAGAAAATTTTTGGGTTTATTATAATTTTAATTAATCCTTTATCATTTATTTTTAGATTATCATCATATATTCCACTACTAAAAGCAAGGTCTTCTGAAAAGGAAGGAGAAATAACGCATTTAACATTCTTTGATAAAAAATAATTATCAAGTTCTTCTATGTTATTATAATTATACAAATCTGTTAGAATAATTTCATTATAAATATTTTGGTCGATTCTACTTACATATTGAAGACTTCCATAGATTTGACCTTCCTTGTATAAGCCCTTAAAGTCTTCAAAAAAATCCTTGCCATATTTATAGCTTCTAATTCGTTTACCCCCAAGGGAAAGAACTTCAAAATGTGAATTAGCTTCCCCAACAGGAAAAACTCTTTCAAAGGTATGAATATAAGAATTATTAAATGGTTTTAACTTATTGCTCTTAAGGAAAGAAACTATATAATTTGTTGCAAATTCCATAAGTTCAGGATGGTTTTTTGAGCGTTCCCAATATCTGTTTAAGTTATTATAATGTTTGATAGTGTTGAAGGTTGAAAAAATATCCACTTTGAAATTATGACCTATATTAGAAACCAACAAAAAAATAGTTAATAAAGCTATAAAAACGATGTTTAATAATTTGCCTTCAAATTGTTCCATAAAATTATCACCACTATTCCTCTAATTGAAAAAGTTGAAGGCGTGTCTGCTGAACTTTTTCATTAAGTTCATCTAAAAGATCCTTTAATTCTATTATATCACCTTTTTCTAATAGTTTATTAAATTTATCTTGATAATCTGTAGACTCAGAAATTTTACCTAATGAATAGAGGGTTATAATATTATCAAGTATATCCGAAATTACACTTGATTTAATCTCAAACATCTTTTGAGCTTCTATAATTTCCTCTTTTATCTCAGACATTTCCTGATCTAACAAAAATGCTAACTCTGCAGCTCTTTTCAATCTATCCTTAATTTCTTCAGGTATACTTTGCTTGTATTTATAATTTAGTGAATGTTCAACCGTAGCCCAAAAGTTCATAGCAAGGGTTCTAATTTGAATTTCTGCTAATATTTCAACTTCTCCTTCGGTAGTTTGAACAGGATATTTTATTATTACATGGTAACTTCTATAGCCACTATCTTTTTTATTTTTTACATAATCCTTTTCATAAACTATTTTTAAGTCTTTGCCATCCCTTTGACGAATAATTTGAACTACTTTGTATATGTCCTCAACAAATTGACACATTATTCTTATTCCTGCTATATCTTCCATTTCCTCTGCAATTTTATTCAGAGGGATATCAAGCTTTTTTGCTTTTTCAAGGATACTTGATATTTCTTTTACACGGCCGGTTACAAATTCAATTGGTGAATATTCATTTTTACTTCTATACTGTTTTCTTATACTTTTAAATTTTATTTTTAACTCTTCAACTGCTTGTTCGTAAGGGATTAAAAATTCCTTCCAATCTTTAACAAGCATATCCCCCACGCTCCTTTCCTAGTCTATTTTAACAAAAACTATAGCTTTTTAAAACTATCAATTTTAAAATAAAGGAAAATGAGATTTTTTATAGAATATATATAAGGGGACAAAATGGAGGTGTTTTGATGAATATAGTAGAATTATATTTTACTGTTGCAGACCAAGAGATATTGATTAAAATAGCTAATAAATGGAAGATAAATATCAATGGATTTTCCAATGTTGCAAAAGTTCCAGAAAAAATACTAAGAAAGCATTTGTTTACAAAATTTAACAGTAAAGATGAGTTGTTCTATAAACTTTTAGAGGATATATATGGGTTAAAGTTAAAGGAGCTCAATCTTAATGATTTAGATGATCTTTTATACACATTTTTATCATATCCGTTAAAGGAAAAAGTAGATCCACATTTTCCTTTAGGAATTTTAATACTTATGAATCCTGAATTTGCACAAAAAAATGCAGGTGTGATGTTTAATAATTTTATAAATAATAAGCATATATTTGAAGGTCTAGTAGGTGAGATTGAAATTAATGAAGAAAATTGCTATGAAGTTATTGAAAAGCTTTTACAACTTAAGGACCCTATTGAGTATTTTTCTTTGTTTGAACCTGAAGCGATTTCGATGCTAAACTTGATAGGACAAGAGGATAACTTTTATAAATTAAAGAAAAAGTTTACAAAAATGAAATTTGATGAATTTGCTAAATTCTTTACGGAAAATAGAAGTCAAATTACGGATTATATTGCTGTTTTAGCATATATATCAGAAAACATTAAAGATTTGTTACAGGTCCCCCAAGATAAAAGGAATTTTTTCAATAAATTATTATCGGATGCTAGTGTTTGCTTTAATGTAGAGGTTTATAAAACTGTTGAAGATAAGCTAAAAGAATTAACTGAAAAAAATAAAAGTTTAGAAGGTGAGATTAAAAACAAGGAGGAAAAAATTAAGTCCCTTGAAAAGCAAATTGAATCCTTAGAAAGAGATTTTGAAGATTATAAAAATGCAAAAGCAAAGGAATTGGAGGATCTAAAGAAAAGTATTAGTGACGATCAAAAAGTAAATGATGACAAAATAAATAAGTTTGAAAAGGAGAATGAAAATACGATTATTACAAATTATCAGTATGATAGAGTTTTTGATGTTATCGGAAGATGCAATATAATCAATAGTGAAAATATAAATATTCTTGATAATATAGAAAACTATGAAGGGCAGATTTTTATTCATAGGAATTCTATTGATTCAACTAAAGATTTATTAAATTTGGAGAAATCTTTAAAAAGCAAAGGAATTAAGTATTACGTTATTTTCGGATTGTCCTTAGAGGAGCTTATTAGAAATATTATTTTAAAAAAGAAAAGTGTGGAGGGTTTATCATGAAAAATATAAAGCAAGAGGATATTAAAGCAATTCAAGACTGTTATATATTAGGTCATCTTGCATTAGATGAAAAATTTTTTCCATCTATAGGTGAAGAACAAAAGCCTATTACTTACCTTAAAAAAAATCCTGAATATGTATTATTTTATATTAAACCAATATCAACAATCCCTAAAAGGATATACGAATTACCAGGACCCTTTGAAAATAACTTGTTTATTGGTTTTGAAAAGGCATTAGAAAATGTTCCTATGTCACCGGATTTTTGGAGTGAAAAAGATATAAAAATAAAAAAAGAAAGAATATACGAGAGGTTAGCAAACAAATTAATATTATTTAAACCATTCATGAAAAAAGAAGAAAAATCAAAAAATGAATTGTTTTATAGAAATTTAGTAATTTTTGATATTGAAACTGCAAATATCGATTTTACTAAAAGGTATATACCTATTCCTTCCCCAAGTATGTCAAAATATGAATTAGAAAAAGCTATAATGCAACAGCTTCCAATTGAACTACCTTTATACAATAGTGAGTTTGAAGATCCCGAAATTATTATATGTGACGATTATATATATGGAAACCTTAATTGGACAAATCAAAAAGGGAAAAGGATATTAGCTAGTATAGGAGATATAAAAAAGATAAAGTTTCCCAATGATTTTTACGATAATGTGATTTATAAGGTAAGCGATGAGCTTTTATTTATATCTGAAGATTATAAAAATCGATTAAAGGAAATAATTGAACAAAATGGATCCTACATATTTAATAAAGAGGATTTTCAGATCTATCGAGATTCTGTTAAAAGCGAAATCAAATTTTTAGAAAAATTTAAGCAATACCTTTTTAATGAGGGATTATGCTATAGAGATATAGATCTTTATAATTTTCATGTATGCTTAAAAACAAATCCTTTAACAATAATAAGTGGAATGGCAGGAACCGGTAAGACAAGATTAGCCGTTGCCTATGCAAAGGCATTGGGGCTTGATGAGGAACATTATACGGTGATCCCAATCAGTCCTGCATATACTGAACCTGCGGATATTATTGGATATCTTAATACTTCTAAGGAGGAATTTATTCCCTCTGAAACTGGAATTGCCGATATTTTAAAAAGGGCCCATGATAGAAAAGATGAACTTTTTATGCATAGTGTAAAATTATTGTAGGACGAAAAAAGACAAAAATTTAAAAGAGACAACCCCTGTGATAAAATAAAAGTGAAAAAAACACACAAACCAATAAGGGGGTGTCTCTTTTGAATAATATTATACAACAACATTTAATAAATTTCACTACTAAATTAATAAAAAATGTTGAGGAAACTATATCAAAAGAATGGGATTTAACAAAACTTGTTGATGTAGTTAAAAAAATGACTGATGAATTAGG
>NZ_JAUONW010000050.1:0-29592 GCF_030546345.1 Caloramator sp. CAR-1 | reverse complement strand
CTTTCATAGTTTTTACTTTGCTTTTGCTTTCTTGATAATGATTTTTGTATAATTTTAATTCTTTTTTCTGTTTTTCTTAACCATTTTGGATTTTCTACCTTTGTTCCATCAGATAAAATAGCAAATTCTTTAATTCCTAAATCTATACCTACTTTTTTATCTATTTTAGGTAATTCTTTAATTTCTTCTTCTACAAGTATAGAAGCATAATATTTGCCTGTTGGCGTTTTTGATATAGTTACGGATTTAATTCTTCCTTCAAATTGTCTGTGTTGTTTTATTTTTATTTTTGTCTTTAACTTTGGAACTTTTAGATAACTACCTTCAAGTGTTACTGTTCCATTTTGATTATTTGTAGTATAAGACTGGTAACCTTTCTTTTTCTTGAACTTTGGAAAACCTATTTTCTTATCTCTAAAAAAGTTTTTATATGCCTTCTCTAAATTAAGCTGTGCATTAGCAAGGGCAAGGCTATCTACTTCCTTTAGAAACGGATATTCTTTTTTATATTGTGCAGGTGTATTGTTTAGCATTTCTCCTGTTTTTTTATAGTATTCTATTTTGTCATGTAGCATTTTGTTGTATATAAATCTTACACAACCAAATACTTTAGCAAAATATTCTTCTTGTTCTTTTGTTGGATATATCCTGTATTTATAAGCCTTTAGCAAAATTACACCTCCTTCCTGTAATACTGATTATATCATAAAAAAGAATTTATCAATCAACATTCATCACCCACTTATAGAAGTGGGCGACTTCTGTTACTCTTTAGTTAAAAAACGGAGATAATCCTGAAATTGCAAGAAAAATTAAAGAATTTACTGGAATTTGGTTTGTAGGTGGAGATCAGACAAGAATAACACAAACTTTAATAAGACAGGACGGTTCAAATACACTTGTTTTAGATGCACTATGGGAAATATATAAAAATGGTGCTGTGCTAGGCGGAACAAGTGCCGGTGCAGCTATAATGAGTAATCCAATGTTTGCCGGCGGCTCAAGCCTTGAAGCATTAAAATATGGTATTACGGATAAATATACTACCCAAGAGGGTGGACCAGCATGCCTTGTAAAAGGATTGGGTTTTTTTCCACATGGTTTAATTGATCAACATTTTAATGCCAAGGGTCGCTTTGGAAGGCTATTAGTTGCTGCTTATGAAATAGGCTCAAGCTTATCCTTTGGAGTAGATGAGGATAGTGCTTTAGTTTACTACGGAAAAGAGCAATTAATTGAGGCAATAGGTCTTAATGGAGTTACTATTTTTGACCTCTCAAGGGCTTCAAAAAACAAGTCTAAAAAATTGTTTAATATAAATAATGCTATAGTTCACTATATAGATAAAGGGGATAAATTTAATCCAATAACAAGGGAATTTATAATAAATCCCAAAAAAGAATTAACAAATGGCTACGAATACTATGAAATTAAAAATCCTATATCAACGGGAATTTTTGAAAGGGATGCTACAACCACTTTAATGACAAAATATTTGGTAGACAATTACAATGCAAATAAAGCTGTAGGATATGCCTTTGACAATGATGGTATTGGATTTGAGTTTACATTTATAAAGGATAATAATACAAAGGGCTACTGGGCATATATCGACGGTAATGTTGACCACTATGCGGCCATAAACGTTATCTTGAATGTTAAGCCAATAAAGGTTGAAATAAAGGAATATAATGAAAAACAACCTCCTAAAAAGGCTGAAGAAATTAAATCCGAAAAATATGTCATATTAAAACCTGGAGATTCCCTACAAGTTATAGCAAAACAGTTAAAAATAAAGCTGGAAGATATATTAAGATTAAATAAAATCACTAACATAAAAAACATAAAACCTTGGACCTTAATAAAAATTCCTAATTAAAAAATTCCCTCCAAACGGAGGGAATTCTCCTCTTAATTTGAAGCCAATATCCTTTCCTTCTTTAGTCCTAATAGATCAAGTCCCCTTTGAATATGTTTATTCCCCATAGTCAATTCCCATATAAGCCCAGAGTTATAATTTTCTATCATAAGAAGGCTTATCCCTTTATCGATGCCAATTTCAATCTCTGAATACCATTCACCAGGAACATCCAGGTTGTAAGCATCCTTAAATCCATATTTTCCCCAAAGCTTTGGAACTTTATAGTAATAATAATTCATAGTATCAATAACATCTTCAGGGCAAAATACAATAGAACCTATAGCACCACAAGGTGGGATTGTCCCATCGTTTTTATGCATTGTATTATCGAGCCCTGAAGGTGGTGCTCCAAAATGCCCCTTATATCCAGTTGGAGAATCACAGGCCGTCATTCCCCAAGAAAACTCATGGAATGTTTTAAAACCTTCTGGATTGTCTATGCAATACTGCCTATTGGCAAGGGTTGCTTTAACTGAGTTTTCAAACCAGTTATGTCCTAACTTATCCCTTAAATTTCTAAAATCTATCCAAGCATGACTAAATTGATAAGTAAACAAGGAGCCTGTCCATGTATAGATAAACTCATAATCCTTATACCTTCCAACTGATCTTCCAAAGGTATAATACATATCTGGATCTGTTGGGAAGGTTGGAGATGCTGCCCCTAGAACATACATCATAATCTGCTCTGCATAAAGATCCCAGTATCCACTAAAGCCGCTATCATAAAAATATCCCATGTAAAACATATTTCTTTTTTTATCGGTATACCATTGAAAGTTAACTCTTCTATATATCTTTTCAAAATACTCCTCAACTTCTCCTTTAAAATATTCGGCACAGGTTATAGCACCCATAAGCAATATTGCTGTATCTATAATAGAAACTTCGCTATTCCAAACCCTTTTTCCATTATCCATGCTTATAAAATGAACAAAGAAACCTTCCTTTTGCTCTACATTGTTATATACCGTTTTCAAAGTCCTAAGGGCCCTTTCATAACCCTCATTATAAGTTATCCAACCCCTCTCAACACCTATGACAATAGCTGATAACCCAAATCCTACTGAAGCTATGCTGGCAACATTTTTAGAATGTTCACCAGTATTGTCCCTTATAAGACCATACCCTTCATTTGTAAAAGATACCTCATTCCAAAAAAAATCAAAACACGCCTTTGCCTCTAAGTCAAGAATTTTAAATCTGTCCATTGCTCCCCATCCCTTACTTTAAATTTTTGAATTGAAGCCTTTTAAGTCCATTTTGCACATATTGATTTTTCATAAAGTTTTTCCATATAAGCTCATTTTGGTAGTTAGCAATCATAAGAAGAGTTATTCCTTTATCAATTCCTATGTAATCTGTAGCAACCCAATTTTCATCCAAGTTATATGCATCCTTTAATCCATACTCACCAACCAAATCCTTTATTTTATAAAAATGTTTTAAAGCCGAAATTGACTCCTTTGGAGTAAATACAATAGAACCTATAGCTCCGCAAGGTGCTATTGTCCCATCAACATTATGGGCAGTATTATCATAGCCTGAAGGCTCTGCTCCTAACGTTCCATCATAGCCATGGGGCGTGTCGCAGGCTGTAATTCCCCAAGAATCTTTTCCATAGGTTTTAAATTTTTTTCCTTGATCTATAGAGTAATTATAATTTGCTAGGCTTGCATCAACAGAATTCTTATACCAATTAACATCATCTCTGTCTACTAAGTTTCTAAAATCCACAAAGGCATGGGAATATTGATAGGTAAATATTGAGCCAAACCATGAGTGAATAAACTCATCACCCTTATAGCTTCCCTTATGCCTTATAAAGCTATAATAAACCTCAGGATCAATAGGATGCGCCTTTGATCCTGCAGCTAAAATATACATAACAAGCTGCTCAGCATAAAAATCCCAATATCCCTGAAATCCCTTTTCAGGGGAATAACTCATATAAAACATATTGCTGTTTTTATCAACGAAAATGTCCCAGTTTATCCTATTAAATATTTTATCGCTCTTTTCCTTAACTTGTCCACCAAAATATTCTCCAACCGTAATAACTCCACACATCAAAAGGGCAGTATCAATTGAAGAAACCTCGCTATTCCATTCTCTTTCTCCAGTATCCATATTTACAAAATGATAATAAAATCCATGAAAGTTTTCCATATTTAAAATGGTATCCAGTGTTTTTTCTGCCCTTTTATACCCTTCTTCATAGCTTATCCAATGATTTTCAACGCCTATTGGTATTGCCGCAAGGCCAAAACCCGTGGCTGCAATGCTTGCTATTTGGGAATCACCCGGATATCTATCCCTTACAAGTCCATATCCGGGTGAATTTTCATCAATATTTGCCTGCTCCCAAAAATATTTAAAGGATAATTTTGCCTCTTTGTTTAAGTAATACTTTGGACTATTTATATAATAAACCCCTATTATGCTTAAAAACAAAACAATTGATAAAAATATCGTTAAAATCCTTTTTTTCATTTATATCCCCCACCAAAATTTATTCACCAGTAATTCCTGTTCTGTCTATACTTTCAACAAACCATCTTTGGGTGAAGAAGTATATGATTAATAGTGGAAGTATATTTAAAAACGTTCCTGCCATATTTATAGCTTCATTTAAGTTTTTGCCAGTTTGTCCATTAGGATCAACAGGATATAGTTTTTGAAATGTTGCAGCAAAGTTTTGTAGTTGCAATGGTAAAGTTTTTATCACATCTCCAAAATACAAAGCTGCAAGGGTCGTCTCATTCCAATACCAAACAAAGGAAAATAAAAATGATATAACATATGCAGGAATAGCCGATGGAACAGCTATTGTGAAAAATATTCTAAGATATCCAGCTCCATCGATCTGGGCAGCCTCCTCTAAGGACTTTGGCAGCATTTTAAAAAACTGATAAAATATTAAGATAAAAATTGCACTTTTTATACCTTGTCCTAAAACAGCTGGCAAAATATATGATAAAACACTTCCTATTAGCCCTAAATTTTTATACATCAAAAATTGTGGAATCATCGTAACCTGCGGAGGTATTATAAAGGTTGCCACAACTAAAGCTAATAAAATATTTTTAAAGGGAAACTTAAATCGTGCAAAACCATATCCTATAACTGATGCTGCTATCGTCTGTAAAACAGCCGGAATAATAGTAACATATAAAGTCTTAATTAAAGAAGGAAAAAATTCTAATACTTTATTTGCCTCAACAAAATTTCCTAAATAAAGTTTAGATGGAATCCATTTAATAAGGGGATTTATTAAATCCTTAGTATCCATAAGGCTATAGGATATCATATAAATTATTGGATATAGAAATACAAATCCTATAAGTATTAAAAAGAAGTAAACTGCTAAGATTTCTATCTTTTCACCATATTTAATTTTAAGCAGCTTGCTTGTGTTAATATTTAATTTTTTATAGTCCAATCTTTTTATTTCCGCCCTCATATCATCACTCTCTTTTTCTTATCTTTGCTTACTGATATCACCAAAAATATTCCCATTATAAGGAGCATTACTAAAAAGTATATCCATGCAAGGGCTGATGAATAACCAAGTCCAAGCCCCGGCTGATACATATCGTTTTGTATCTTTAAAACTATTGGATTTAAAGAAAATATTGAAACCATAACAACAGTATAAATAATATTAATTATAATCATAGAGTTCATAGCAGGAAGAATAAGCTTCCAAAGAACTTGCCATTTAGATGCTCCATCTATGCTGGCAGCTTCATACATGCTTTTATCTATCTTTTGAAGTCCTGCTAAGAATATCAATATTTGAACCCCTGAAAACCAAAGTATCATAATAAAGGATGAAAGTAAAAAGGAAATCAAATTTGCTATAACAGGGGGGAAGGTTTGTTGAATTTGGTTTCTCTCAATAAGCTGCTGAAGCCCTGGGAATGTGGTTGCTCCTTGGTCCATAAGCTGCTTCATTACAGGTCCACTTGTAATTATAACCGGTAAAAAGTAAATTGTTCTAAAAAGGCCCTTCCCCTTTATATTCATATTTAAAAGTAGCGAAACCGTCATAGAAAAAACCAAAATTACTGGAACATATATAAGCATCTGCAAGAAATATGTAATTAGTAAATCTCCAAATGTAACATCCATCAAAAAGGCATTTTTATAATTTAAAAGACCTATATAGTTTGTTTTTATTCCCTCTGCAGTTACCTGAATTTCATTTAAACTAAACCAAAAGGTCTGTATTAAAGGGTAAAGAGTAAATATTGCAAATCCAATAATCCATATTAAAACAAAGCTAAGTCCAACTAGCGCTTCCCTTGTTCTGTATTTAATCCTCAATTTCTATCCCCCCTTAATACAGCACAATTTTTTGATGCAACTTTATAATTTCCATAATTATAATCTGAATCTGTATAATTTATAATTATTGAAACTCCATTTGAATAATCCACCTTTACTATGCCCGGCCTTAACTCATTTCTTCCTATTATTTCTGCATCTGTAACGTTTTTTAAGGTTTCGTTTATTAATTTATATTCAGATATAATCTTGTCCTTCCAAACCCTATATCCCGAAGTATAAAGCCATTCAGAAGCAGTATCAAGAAGCTTTGATGAGCTCTCTTTAGTTAAATAAAATGAAGGATAGCATCCATAATCGATCATTTTTAATGTATCTAGCCTAATATCAGAAGAAAAATTTAAAGCAGGTGCAAAATAATCTACATATCCTTTTAAAACTATTTGAATAAATGGAATCTCAATATCCTCTATTAAATAATTGGATGAGCCCATTGGAATATCATATATATCTTTAGCATATTTCCAAAGGTATTCATTAGGTTTGTAAATCGAATATTTATTTCCCTCTAACATATCTTCATATGTTTTTATTGCATCCTTTCGCGTAATTTTTTTTGCTCCATAACTTGAAAACAAAGTATTCCCTACCGTATCTAATGCAATATTATAAAATCCTAGCTTATTAAATTTACTTTTCTCCTTTTCAAAAATTTTTCTCGTTGCATCCGGGTTTAAATAGTAATTGTTTTCAGATGTTGTTATAAACTGGTCTGATATAGTAAGAGCTATATCAGCTTTAGAATATCCCTTTGCCTTCCTGTATACCTTTGAATAATCAGCATAAAAGTGTAAGTTGCTATTAGTCTCCCTTGAAATATCCTGCAAATCATCATTTGAACCTAATTTAGAATCAAAGGGAAGATGCCTTGGTGAGGAATCAGTTATTCCTTTTTTAGTATAGCCCCTTAAAGTAACATTAAAATTATTAATACCATTTTCTTTTAGTTCTTGTAAAATATTTTTAACGTCCTCAAATTTAGTCATGTAGATTGCTCTTTTCCAAAAGAAAAATTTTTTATTTTCTGCCATCAAAAACTCGATTCTTAGAGGGACATCCATCCTTTCTGATTTTTTCTTTAATATTCCTCTCTCTACTAAATCCCTTTGATATCTTTTTGCCATTCCAACATAATTTGCATTATCTCCATCTAAAAACATATATCTAACATGAGCATCGAAGTTATTCTTTTCACTTTGATTAACTATAATACCATTTCCTTTTTTATCAATAAGCTGCTTATAGGTTTCTCTGTATATAAACTTTGCACAAACCCAATTATAGTCTGTTATTATTCCCCTTCTATAGGCATTTATTTCGGCATATTCTGCACCGCTTTGAATTGACGCAATAAATGCGTTTTTATTTTCTTCATTTATAAACCCAAACACAGGAATATAAATTTTTTCAGAAGGTAATGTCAAATTAAATTTCATGGATTTAATATACATTTCCTTTAGACCTAAATCCTCACCATATACTCTACCCAAAAATGGCTGCGTTGCTGTTGTATTTTTACTAAGATCCATCAAAGCACCGGATCCATCTGGAATAAATATATAGCTATCCTTCTTATTTCCCTTAATAGCACCTAAAAATGGATATATTATTATATTTTGTATCTTATATTCATTGCTTTCTTCCTTTATTGAGGAATATGGGACTTTAATATCTAAATAATCATCCTTTAATGTAACCTCAACAGAAAAGGAAATACCCTCATTTATATACTGGATATTTGATATAAAACCATCAGATTTTTTCTGTATTTCTAAGTTTACATTAAAATTATCTATAAATAGCCTGTTTATATTATTGGTGCTATCCATATATTCAACCACAATCGGTGAAGATGCAAAGGCCTGCCACTCCTCGTTTAGATCAGGATCCGTTCTATCTATTGAAGAACTCCACAAAAAACCGGTTTTTTTGTTTAAAACCTTTATAGAAAGATTTGTTTCATTAAGATATAGTGCTAAATTTTCATTTTCTGTAATCTTAACATAGTTATCTATCTTTTCTATACTCGTTAATGAACTTTTTATTTCCTGTTTTGTCTCTGATCTAACTGTAAAGGTGCTATTTATAGATAACAATATTATTAAAGCTAGTCCAACTATTTTTGCAAATTTTTTATTGTAATACACGGAATCTCAACTCCCATATTATGGATTTAACGAAATCAACCTCTTGATTGAAAAGTATTGTTATTATCGATACCAATAAAACAATAAGTATCATCCCAAAGATAGTTATGGATATATTCCTCATAGTTTCCTTTAAGTCGTAATTATGAATTTCCATAACCATTATTACCATCAATAATATTGACCAAACCTTTATTATAAAAAGTGGGAAATCGTATAAAAAGGCTTCGTTAAAGGTTAAAACGTTGCTAATTATAGCTACTGGCAGCGCAAATATAAGGTAAGGAGACAATGCATAAATTGTTCCTATATATATCTGCTTTAATGTTCCTTCTCCATCATTAATTTCACTAACAAGATAGTTTGAAATTATCCACAGTATAGTTGGAACGAATAGCGTTACAGCAACATTTAAAATATTTATTTTATATGCATTAAATGTTGAAAATATAGGAGATGTTACATATAGTTTTATAACCTCCATAACAAAAAACCATAGATATAAAATAGTTGCCGATAAAACTGAAGCCCTTCCATATCTTTTTAAATCATAGTAGGAATCAATAGGATGCCTTAAAAATCTAAAGGAAAATAGTATTTCTTTTATTAGCTTTTTATTCTTTATATTTTGAATAACTCTTCTTGGTTTTTCAAGAATATGTCTTCTTTTATCTATCCTTATTACAGCCTTTTTAATAACAATGAACATAATTAAAATTAAGATTATAATCGGTGTATTTTTTTGAAGCCATTCATTTCTTATCTGCCAAAAGGCATCGGAATAGCCCAATTTATCCTCAGCAATTTTAAAACATTCAAGGGCTTTTTTGTAATCTCCCATCTTAAAGTAAGCCTTAGCAAGCGCTTTGTAGGATAAAATAAAGGAACTATTCATATCTAAAACTTCTTCCCAAATTGGCTTACTTTCAAGATAAAGCCCCTCTTTATAAAGCTCATCACCCTTCATAACCCTTTTAGCAAACTCTGTAGGTTTGAAGGATACAAGGATGCTTTTTTCCTTATCTATAACATATATTTTTCCATCCTGTGTAACATCTATAGCTGCAGCATTTCTAAAAAGTCCCCTTCTTTCGCTAAGCTCATCCTCTCCACCAAATATAAATAATAGATTGCCGAAACTATCATATTCAAAAATATATCCATATTGGGAAAGGGCATAAATATTGCCATTGTTGTCCACATCAATGTCAACCAAATTAGAATCTCCGGCCATATTCCCTGGCAATATATTTATCCCTGCAATATTGAATTTTTTTACTTCTTTATACTTTAATCCATTTGTTACTGTATAAATCAAACCATCCCTATCTATCGCTATACTTGTTGGAGAGGGTGGCTTTATTTTTAATAATTGTTCCTTTTGCTTTGCTGTAAATATAAGTCTTTGAAGGACCATCTTTAAAGTAGTATTAGTCTGATTTGATGCCGTATAACCCATAAAAACGCCATCTTTACTGAAGGTTGCAATACCATTTGTTAAACCTTCACAGGCTACATATATGTTTCCTCTTTTATCTACGGCTAACTTTTTAGGAACAAACTCATTACTGGAGCCAAAAATCGGTTCTGTAGGCTTTCCTATTCTTTTTATTAAACTTCCTTCTTTATTAAATATGTAGACCTCATAGTTTCCATAATCAGCAACATATATATTTCCGTTATCATCTACAAATATTCCTGAAGGACTAAATACTATTCCTGAACCAATTTCCCTTATATTTCCCTCTTTATTAATAACAATTACCCTTGAATTTCCAGTATCAGCAATATAAAGATCTCCTGTATTATCATCAAAGAATATATCCTCAGGATTCATAAAATCCTTTAAGATAACCTCATCAGGTTCAAATGCAGTTTGAGTTTCTACAATTTTATTATTAGGACCTAGGGTAAATGTTTTGTATGGAGCATCTGCAAAAACAGTAGTTTGAATTATAAAGGTTAAAAATAGAACAATAAACATTACGCTTTTTTTTCTCATTCTTCTTCACCACTCTATTTAATTCCTGAATGTGCCATTGTATTCATTACTTTGCTTTGTGTAAATATAAATATCAATAAATTTGGAATAAACATGATTAATGCAGATGCAGCCCCCATTCCCTGTCCTGCCACAGAGTTAGTAGTTGATGTTAGAGTAGACATATAATAAGCAAAGTTTTTTAAGCTTTCATTGTTTATATACATACTTGAAGGTTCTATATTATTCCATGCAGCTTGGAAGGATAAAATTACTACAGTTGCTATTGCAGGTTTTGCCATTGGAATTATTATTCTTGTGAATATATACCAATCATTAGCTCCATCTATTTGAGCAGCCTCTATTAAAGAATTCGGTATTTGATCTATAAACTGTTTAACCAAAAACAAACCAACCGGCATAGCAATTACAGGAAGAATATTAATTATGAATTTATCTATCAAACCAAGCTTTACAATGATTATATACCTTGGTATCGACACTGCTATTGGAACAAACATAAGTGCCATTGTATTGATTTCAAACAAAATGTTTTTTAATTTAAAATTTTTCTTTGAAAGGGCATAGCCTGCCGCTGTGCTTATATAAACCGTTAATAAAACCGTCAAAGCAGTTATTATAATGCTATTGAAAAGATACCTTGAAACTGGAATCCCTGACACCGTCATAGTAGAAAAAAGTTTATTAAAATTTTCAAATGTAGGTTTCCTTACAAATATCCTTGGAGGATATGCAAACAATTCATCCATTGGCTTAAAGGCATTGCAGAAAATAAATATTAAAGGAATGATCATAAAAATAGCCAATGGAACTAAAATCAAATAAAACTTTATTTGACTTTTGTGGAATCTATCAGGATTTATCTTTGTTCCATGAAATGAAGACATCTTGTCACTCTCCTTAATCCCTTTCTCCAAATAATCTCCATACAAATTTAGACGACAACCAAATAATCAAAAGAAGAACAAATGAAACTGCCGATGCATATCCCATTTCATATCTTAAAAATCCAAAATCCTCAATATGGTTAACGATAAGCTGCCCAGCATACTGTGGAGTTGGATTTGAGCCTGAAAGTTGAACCCCTATAGCTCCCGCCTGGAAGGTTGAAACAACAGACATAACCGCACCAAAGAGCATCTGGGGTTTCATAGATGGCACTGTTATATAAACTATCTCCTGCCATCTTTTAGATATACCATCTATATAGCCTGCTTCGTAAAGCTCTGGATCTATATTTAAAACACCCGCCAGCATAGCTAAAAACCCAACTCCCATACTGCTCCATATAGTAACAATTATCATAATAAGCATTAAATATTTAGGTGACTGTAACCACTGAATGGGTTGCTGTATAAAACCATATTTTAATAAAAAACTATTAAGATATCCCGTCTTGTCACCACTAAAGATGGTTGTCCATACTACCTGCATAGCTACCCCCATGGTCATTGATGGGGAATATATTATAAGGGCTAAAATAGTTCTTGGTTTTTTAGGAATTTGTGCCAACATCCAAGCAAGGAGAAAAGATAATATATATCCAAGAGGGCCAACTATTAAAGCAAACTTTACAGTATTAGGAAGAACATACTGCATGAAAACGTCGTCTTGGGTTATTAGATTGATATAATTCTTAAGCCCTATAAACTTTGGAAATTGAACTGCATTAAAATTTGTAAAGGAAAGCAAAATTGCACTTATAACAGGTAAAACTATAAAGATAAAAAAAAGCAATATATAGGGAGTTAAAAATATATATGCATTTCCTTCCTTGTGAAACCATTTTTTTATTTTTTCTGTCCGTTTATTTATTTTATTTACTTCAATCGCCTTATTTAAAGATAAATTGGTATTTTGCATATTAATCATTCCCCCAAGCTCTTACTTCATCTATTGTCGGGATCTTATATTCTTTAATCTTTTTTCCATCCTTTATGTATCCAAACTCTTCCATCTTTCTAGCTATTTCTTTGTTAATCTTAATTACAGCTTCATCAACCGAGGCCCTTAAATTTTTACCTTCAAGGACAACCTTATTCCATACATTGCTGATTTCCCTTTCTACAATATATCCAGCTGGGGTTTTAGGAACCTCTCTTAACCATTTCCATTGCTGTAAAATTACTTCCTTATGTTCCCTCGGAATAGGCATATCATTAAATGCATTTAAATTTGCAGTATTCCACATATATTCATCTCCAAACATCGTTTGGATTTCTGTTGCAAATCTTGATTGAACCTTATCAGAAGTCCACCATTTCAAAAACTCCCAAGCTTCATTTGGATGTTTAGTTGTATTGAATATCAAACAAGACTGGGCTGATCCTGTTTGCCATCTTACTATATTTCCATTTTCATCTATAATACCTGGTGAAGGTGCTATATCCCAAGAGCTTTTTAACTCTGGTGCAGCAACATTAAGCTGAACATATGTTGTAAAATTGCTTATCCCTATTGGCAGTGTCCCATCTCTAAAATGTTCGAAAAAGTTTGGAACCTGCATAGGAAGTCCATATATTGTAAAAAGATCCGTCATAAGTTTAATTCCCTTTAAGGATTCTTTGCTATCAATAGCCGTTGATAATCCATCCTTATTATAAAGATTTCCATTGTATTGGAATATAAATGGTGCAGTTGTCATAAAGGATTTAAAGGATGATGATCCACCTATTGGAAGATAAAAGTTCATTCCATATCTTTGCAATTCAGGAAGTATGTTGATTACATCCTGCCATGTGTTAGGAACAGGGATGTTTAGATTTTCTAAAATATCCTTTCTATAAAACAAAACGTAAAAGTCTTGGGTTTCAGGTAGCCCAAAACACTTGCCTTCAGCCATTAAAGATATAAATGCTCCAGGTGAAAATTGTTTTGAATGGCTTTCAAAATCCTTAAACTGTTTTAAATCTAATGCTGCTCCTCTTATTCCCATTTCAAATGGTATCCAGTTGCTAACTCCTAAAGCAACATCAGGTGCTGTTCCTGAAGCATTTGCTAATATCAATTTTTGTTCGTCTCGCATTAATGAAAAGTTTACTTTTATACCTGTCTTTGGTGTAAAATCCTCATCAGCCATCCTCTGCATTACATCAATATAGTTTCTTGACCTGTTTACCCATACGTTTAAAACTAAATTTTCACTCCTGTTTTCTTCTTGAGGTTTAAAGGAATTGATAAACCTTTTTAACCCTTCAATAACCCTTTTAAAATAAGAAACATTGTAATTTGGAAGTTTTTGATTTCCATTAAAAATATATATTTCATCTAAAATAAGGGGCTGATTTTCAAAATCCTCCAATGCAGTAGTCAATTCCTTTACAATGGATCCTGTTCCTTCATTTAGAACATTTAGTTTTTTAGGGATTCTATCTGGATCCTTAGAAAGCTGTTTTAAAAGGTCAATAGCTGATTTTAGTGAAATAAGGCCTTGTGAATTTTTAACTCCTCCATTTAAGTTTATTGCATATTGATACTGTTCTTCTAATCCTTGAGCCATATTCATTAAATCTTCATCTATGTTAGGGAAGTAATCCTTGATTTCCCAATCTATATATTTATCTGAATCATTGCCGACTAATTTTCTAATTTTTAAAGCAAGATCATTTATTTGATTTATTGAATCATTTAAAGTATAAATCAATTGGCTGTATATACTCTTATCTGCTTGAAGTCCTAAAACATGTTTACCTTTTTTTAAGTAAACTTTATAATCACCTTCACTATCACCTAAAATCTCTGTTTTCCATTTTGTAGAATAATCAAATCCATAATGTCTTAATTCTTCATATAATATATTTCCATCTATAGAGATATTTCTAAAAACCTTAGAATTTGCCTTTAAAGGCTGGCTATATTTAAAAGCTATCTTATATAAACCATCCTTAGGAATTTCAAATTCATAGTAAACAGTTTGTCCACCTTTTTTCCAAGTTTCTCCCCCAAAAACATTTAAAAGAAGCCTATTTGTGTCATAAGGAACTACTTCGTAATCTCTGCTTGTTATAGGATTTATTGAGGTATCGTTTTTATACGATGGTTTTTCAGCTTGTATTTTTATTAATAAATCATTGCCTTCACTTTTATTTGAAATTCCTTCAAAGTAGTTTTGATAATTTACTATTTTTTCAGGTGACTTTATTTTTACATCTCCAATTAATACTTCTCCGATATTAAGTTTAATGCTAATTTTATTAATTCCTTTTTTGAAGTAAAACTTTAATGGATATGGTTCAACATGGGCTGCATCCTCAAAGTAGAAATTATTCCATCTAAAAATCTTTTCCTGCTGAGGAACCACTTCATTTTTGAACCTATCGATAGAAAAATTTTCTGTTTTACTTTTCCATAACTGAGGAAATACTATTCTTCTAGCTTCATAAAACTGATAAACTCCATTTATCTTCACGCTGCATTCAGAAGGTAAAAGTCCATTATTTAAAACATAATAATCAAGAGAAATATTATAAAGTCCTTCCTTTGGAACGTTAAACTCAAATTCTACCTCATTATTTTCTTTAATATGTATAACATCCTTATAATATCCAAAGGCCTTTTCCTTTTTTATGACTTCAGCCCCATTTGATAGGATAAATGTTGATGGAGTAATAGATATTACTCCATCAACATCCATAAGGCCTCTATCTTGCCAATCCTTTAATACTGTAGAATATTTGTTTTCTACTATTTCCTCAGCATAAACATATTTAATTTGCAAAACTAGAGCAATGATAGTTATAAGACATAAAAGTAAGGATTTTTTAAACTTAAGCAAGATATTCTGCCTCCTCAAATTTATTTAGTTAGTTTCTTTATAATTTCTGATGCCTTTTGATATTCTTGATTAGCAAGCTTATTTAGCTGTGCTGCATAGTCTGATATATTAACGTTTCCTCTCATGCTGTTCCAAATAACATCTCCAATGCTTGCATTTGCCTTGTCTCCAACCTTTATGCCAGTTGGTGCAGTCCATCTTGAAGGAATGTAACCTGGAACTATCTTAACTCCTTCTATAATTCCATTAGCCATAGATTGATAAGCTTCTTTTAATCCTGGGTATCTTAATTTACCCATAAAGAATTTGTTTAATATGCTTTGGTCTGTTGTAAGTGGAAGTGAAGTCCATTCACCCTTAGTATCAAGCTCTATTCTCTTTAAAATACCAGCATGGGCAAAGGTTATATACCTTAAGAATTCATATGCTTCCTTAGGATGCTTTGTTGTCTTTGAAATTATCATAAAGTCTCCAACAACTGGTGTTCTTCCTCCAGGAACTCCTATGAATCTGCTATTAAACTTCAAGCTCTTGAATCCTTTTATGTCCCATGTTCCTGACCATCTTACCGCGATTTTTCCTGCGTTCCAAGCATCTCCATACCATCCAGCGTTTAATTTCTTCTTTTGTTCAGCACTTAAGCTATCAAATACATATTTATTAGTATATAAATCTTTAGCAATTCTTACACCTTGAATGAAGGCAGGATCGTTTAAATTGTATTTTGAACCATCCCATGTATACCAGCCAAGCTTTTTATTAACTGCTGCTGGATACCATTCAGGAATTTGAACCTCTTCAGCAAGACCAATTACTAAATCTTGTGGGTTATTTAATTTCTTTATTGAAGTTAAGAAATCCTGCATCTTTGGTGCAAATGGCAATGTCTTTTGATTGTATTTTTTAAATAAATCATCGTTTACAAAGTATCCCATAAAGTAAATTCCTGCAGGAACTGCATAAACCCCATTACCATAATATGTTGCATTTCTTATAGGTGCAGGAATGTGGTTCCATTCCTTATCCTTTTGAACATAACTTTTAATATTTAATGCCCAGTCGTTTGTAAGTGCCATTGGTATATTTGGTATCATTATAACATCTGGAAGTTTTCCTGCTGCAGCAGCTGCCGTTAATGACTTTTCGTAGTTACCATAATCCACGTTGTTTGCAATTTGAATTTTGATGTTTGGATGTGTTGCCTCAAAGGCCTTGATTATTTTCTTTTCAATGTCGCTTCCTACGTTCCAGTTAGCATAGGTAATAACTACTGGTTCTGATGCCTTTGCCTTAACAGAAAGCTTTACTCCCCCTAAGACAGAGACTAAAGTTAGAACAGCAACTAGCATCAAACTTAAAGATTTTTTGAATTTTAACATTTAAAAACCCTCCCCTATTTTATATTTAATCATTTGCCTTTGCAAATGATTTCAACTAACCTAAAATAACCTTTACATGATGTTCCTTTTCATCATTAAATTCAGGAATTAAATTTCCTTCTATTGCCTTTCCATCAACATATATTTCTTTTACTCCATAGCTTACGTGATTCTTGTTTTCGACCTCAATTACATAAGTAGCTCCTCTGAATTTTCTTCTATAGGTAAATCCATCCCATTCCTTTGGAATGCAAGGATCAATCCTTAATCCGTCTATTTCTGGTCTTACGCCTAATATCCAGTGGGTAGCTACCCTGTGGAGCCATTGTGAAGATCCTGTATACCAAGTCCATCCTCCACGTCCATAGTAAGGTGATATCGGTCCATCGCTGTTTCCAGGTGTTACATAGGGCTCGCCCATATATTTATCTATATCCTTTGACCTATTTGGAGGACAAATTCTTCTATAGGCTTCATAGGCAAGTTCAGCATCCTTCATAAGGGCATAAGCCCAAACCGCCCATGTTGCTGCATGTGTGTAAACTCCACCATTTTCTCTAAGGCCTGGAGCATATCTTGTTATATATCCTATGTCTGTTCTTGGCTTAGTATAAGCTGGATATAATAGGAGTGCTCCGTAATCCTTTAGAAGATATTTAGTAACTGAATCCATCGCTATCTTTGCTCTATCGTCATCTGCTATACCGCTTATTACCGCCCAAAGCTGAGGATTTAAGAATATCTTTCCTTCTTCATTTTCCTTTGAACCTACCTTTTCCCATCCATCAGTTGTTGCCTGCAAATACCATTCTCCATCCCAGCCATATTTATTTATTGCTTCCTTTAAATTTTCTATAACATCCCTAGTCTTTTCAACGAATTTATAATCCTCTCTCATTTCGGAAACCTTGATAAAATCAACAAGTATCTTATATAAAAACTCTGCAACCCAGAAGCTTTCTCCCTTCCATTCGTTTCCTACTGCACTTAATCCGTCGTTCCAGTCATGGTCTCCCATAAGAGGAATTCCTCTTGGTGAAAACTTAGAATAAGCCCTTTCTATTGCCCTTTTGCAGTGTTCATAAAGGGTAGCTTCTCCACCATCAAGGAAAGGAACTACTTCATCGTAAATTGAAAAGTCTTTGGTCTCCTTTACATAAGCATCGGTTATGAATGGAAGCCATAAAAGGTCATCGGAGCATCTTGTCCTTGGTCCGCCTCCCCTTATTGTAAACCACCAGTGGAGGACATCTCCTTCGTTAAACTGTTGGGATGCATGAAGAAGAATTTGCCTTCTTGCAAGTTCTGGTTTATTTATGAGGAATATCTGGCTGTCCTGCAATTGGTCTCTGTATCCGTATCCTGCTGATACCTGATAATATCCTGATTTTCCCCATAGTCTGCAGGAGATAGACTGATATTTTAGCCAATAATTTGTCATAATATTCATTGCTTCATCTGGAGTATTTATTTCTTCTGTGTCAATGAATTCAGACCAGAACTTTTTAACCTCTTCAAATTGTTCCTTTGCTGCTTCAACGCTTGTAAATTTAGCTATTAGCTCATCAACCTTTTCATCCTTAATATGGGCTGCACCTATTGTGAATACTATTGTTTTTGATTGCCCCTTATCAAGGCTTACCTCAACTTGTAAAGATGCAATTGCATCCGTAAACCTTCCCCATCTTCCCATTAGTTTTTCCATTTGCATTGCTTGTGGGTTTTGTTCTGAACCATACATTCCTATAAAGGATTCCTTATCGCATTCAAAGGATTTTACCCTTTCACTTGCAGCATGGAAGGCAATATATTCCCAGCTTGTATTATTATGTCTTCCCTTTTCATCAGCAAATTGTCCTAGGTATTTTTCAGCTTTTATTGCATTTTTTCCTTCATCAAAGGTTGGGTTTATGAAAAGCTTATGAAATTCCCTATGTTCATCTGGAAAATTTCCTAAAACCCATTCAAAATATGTAGTTATATCAAGATTTCTTTTCTTATCATCTAAATTTGTTAAGGTAATTTCCATTATTTCCACCGGATAGTTAGGAACAACGAAAACCTTCATCGTGCTTAAAATATTGTCAACTTTGTGTTTAAATATAGAATATCCGATTCCATGAACGACTTCATACTCCTGATATTCAGCCATAACAGGCTTCCATGCAGCAGACCAAAACTTTTTAGAATCGATATCACGAATATAAACATATTTTCCCCAAGAATCCTTAATAAGATCTTGGAAGGATCTTGTTATTCTGTTTTGTCCTGCATTCCCTCTCCATGAGTATCCACTTCCTGTGTGGGATACTATCATAGAATAATCTCCATTGCTTATAACGTTTACCCAAGGTCTTGGAGTCTTAGGATTTGTTATAACGTATTCCCTTCCTCCATTTGCAAAATATCCGTATTTACTTTCAAACAATTTTTTCTCCATTCCAACCACCCTATATAAATATTTTTATTTCCTTTTCTTTTGAGTTTTTAAATATATATTTATATCCTTCTAAATCTTCAAATATTTCAAAGTCTACTCCATCTTGTATTTTTACCTTATTTGTAAATTTTATTATTTCTAAATCCTGCATAAGTTTAAGCGTTATAAAGTCTTCATCCCTTTTGATTATTTCACAAGTTGAATAGACTAACTTACAGTTATCTTTTAATTTATAATCTAAAAGGAGCAACAAACCGCTTTTTGGATTTACGCTAATTTTATGTCCATCAAATAA
The DNA here is from genome assembly GCF_030546345.1 of Caloramator sp. CAR-1. Taxonomy (NCBI): domain Bacteria; kingdom Bacillati; phylum Bacillota; class Clostridia; order Eubacteriales; family Clostridiaceae; genus Caloramator; species Caloramator sp. CAR-1. Next base: position 10,284 of record NZ_JAUONW010000050.1, on the reverse strand, counting down.
AACCTTGTCATCTAAAGTAATCTTTTCACTCTTTGAAAAATCATCGTAATTATTTATAAATAAGAATTTTGTATCTGTTTTTGGATCTTTTCTTATCCAAACGTCCAAAAACTCTTCTGTTTTAGTAATTGGTTTAACCCCGGCTCTTTCAGCCAATCTTTTTACTACATCAATTTTAAACTCCTGTTCAAGTTCAAATCCTGCACCGCAAACAATAACCCTTCCATTTCCTATTTTCTTCTCAAAGGAACAGCATCTTCCTGAAGCATCATCAATATATCCAAATGGAATAATACCTTTGCCTTCATAAACTTCAGCATAATGTGTGCTTATTGAGTCTATCCCATCTAAAGATATAAAATTCCACTCTACTTTTTCCTTTATATCCACATCTATATAATCCTTTAATACAGTGCACGGGTTTCCTTTAAGGTCCCTTGTTGGAATTGAAGGGAATAAAATGAGAGTTCCTCCATCCTCAATATACTGAACTAATCTTCTTTGAACATCCTCATCCATCCATTCAGTTGAAAACACCCAAAGGGAGCTGACATCATTTGGATTAATAATTCCTTCTTTTTTTACGTCATATCCACCAAAGGTTATATTATTTAATGCAAGTCCTTTTCCTATGCCGTCAAATAAGAAGGAATCCCTAAAATGCTTTATTCTAGAATAAACATATCTTGTATATTCATTGCTATATTCCGTCATATAGTAATCGGGATAAAAACCCAAATATGTATTATAAATTGGTTTTGATTCTAAGAGCTCCTTTTCAAAGGCATTGATAATTTTACCTAGATGCTTTATAACATAATAATGCCTTCTTAATGAACCATCCATCCCTACAGGTGCCTGCCAGTCATGTCTTCTGCCTAAAAGTCCTATGTTTTCGTAGTTTTCTCCACCAACAAACATATAGTAATTAATTGCATTCATTCCATTTGCAATACATAATCTAGACGTTAAATCGAATGTTGATGGCTGCAATTTGGGTTTATTAATTTGAAATCCACCTTGGAACTCTGCCGAAAAGAGAGGTTGATCTGGAGATTGAATTGCTAGGGTAAATGCATTGGATAGTGTTATGTCTGAGAAGTTGTCGTAAACTATATTTCCTATGTAATAATCACCTGCGATTATTGCATCATCTATTTCTGCTGTTTTGTAAAGCTGCGAAAGTCCAATTGGATAATTTTTACCGCGCTTTGCGTATTCTACCATGTCAAAGCCATGGATATTAATAACAAACGGCACCTCAACCCCATACTTTACGGCAATTTCTTTTATGGTTTTTAAATATTCTTTAAAGTATTCCCTCATAAAGAGCATGTATTCATTCTGTATTTTTAAACCTAAATCTTCATTTGGATTTTTTATTATTTCCTTTGCTTCATCGTATGAATCGATGTTAAATATCTCTTTTAGATCTTCTATGCTATATTTGTTTTTTAAATAGCTAACAAAATAATGGAGAGTTATATCGCTAAAATCCCCCTGCCCAGTTACCCAATGAAGCATCCCAACTTCATTGTCAAGCTGAAACATCATTATAGGTCCATCTTGGGTTACTTGCATTGGAACAAGTACTTTACAAACTTCCCTATACCAATCGTCAACCTTTTTTAAAAAATCGGGGTGCATATAGGAAACTACTCTTGTTGGATGATTATCCCCATTTTGCTTTTTGGCAACCACCTGAGGATATTTTTCATATATCCAATGGGGTAATCCTTCGTTCTTTATTTCCGACATTATATATGGACCTGGCCTTACTAATAAATAAAGGCCTTCTTCTTTTACAAGCTCTATAAAAGATTTAAGATCCCTCTCTGGTGTAATCCTTCCTTCAAAATCGAAGTTTCCTTCTTCCCCTTCATGCCATATCCAAGGAATGTAAGTGCTAATTAAATTACACCCTGCATCTTTTATCTTTTTTATTCTATCCCTCCATAAAGCTTTTGGGACTCTAAAGTAATGAAATTCTCCTCCAAATAAGAATTTTCCCTGACCATTTACATAAATAATTCCCTTTTCAATTTTAACTGCATCTTTAACTATGTTTATCCCTCCCGAAATTTAATAAAAACGTTTCGACTACATTTTTATTATATCAGCATGACTTCTCTATATCAACATAATTTTCCTTTATATTATCCTCAATTTTCTTAACATTCCTTCATTTTCCGAAAAATATGTTGTAAAATCTTAAAATTATTTAACAACCTTTAATTCTTTTTCTAATCCTTCGACACTATTTGGACCAATACAAATCTTAAAAGTTCCAGGTTCAACTACAAAATTATAATCCTTATCTAAAAGCGCAAGTTCCTTTTCACCTATTTCAAACTCAACTTCCTTTACTTCCCCTGGCTTTAAGCTTATCTTTTTAAATCCTTTTAACTCTTTTACTGGTCTTGTTATAGATGCTGAAATATCCCTTATGTAAAACTGAACTATTTCCTCGCCTTCTCTATCTCCTACATTTTTAATCTTTGCCTTAGCTATTATTTTTTCACCTAATTTAATTTCTTCCTTTGAAAGTTCTAAGTCGAAATATTCAAATTTAGTATAGCTAAGTCCATATCCAAAAGGATATAAAGGCGTTTCTTCTACATCGAGATATTTTTTAAAGGTTGGCCTTCCCGTATTTTTATGATTGTAATATATAGGGATCTGTCCTACACATCTTGGAAATGTTATAGTAAGCTTTCCTGAAGGATTAAAGTCCCCAAACAAGATATCTGCAATGGCATTGCCGCTTTGTTCCCCTAAATGCCAAGCCTCAACTATTGCAGGAAGGTTTTTATCCTCCCATTCAAGGGTTAAAGGCCTTCCATTCATTAAAACCAAAACAACCCTTTTATTTACCTTTAAAATTTCCTCTAAAAGCCTTTTTTGTGGTTTGGGAATGTCTAAATATGCCCTATTGTTATTTTCCCCGCTCATATTTCCTGCTTCACCTAAAACCATTACAACAACTTCTGAGTCCTCTGCTACTTTTTTTGCTTCTTCTATTCCCCCATCAATCTCCTCTAATATTTCGCATCCCTTAGAATAGTTTATAACTACGTCCTCTGATAACTTAGATTTAATTCCTTCTAACACAGTAACTACGTTCTTTGGATCACCTTTACATGCCCAGCATCCTAAAGGATTCACCTTATCATCTACAAGGGGACCAATTAATGCTATGCTTTTTATGTTTTTACTTAATGGTAAAATTCCATCGTTTTTTAATAAAACAATTGATTTTCTTGCAGCTTCAAGGGCAACATCTATGTATTTTTTATTCCTAATCACTTTTTCACTTAGCTTTTCATCAATTTCACTTATATTAAACAAATTAAGTGCCAATTTAAGAGCAATAATTCTTTCTGCAGCTTCATCTATTAAGGCTTCATCCACAAGCCCTTCTTTTACAAGGTTATATAAATTCTCCTCATATGTTCCAGAATTCATATCAATGTCAACACCAGCTTTTATCCCTTTATAAGCAGCCTCCTTCTTGTCTTCAGCAAATCCATGGTCAATTAGCTCCTCAACAGACTCCCAATCGCTTACAACAACTCCTTTAAAATTAAGCTCATCCCTTAAAACTTTTCTTAACATATACTCGTTCCCTGAGAGGGGTTCACCATTAAGGTCATTAAAGGAACACATTATAGACCCACAGCCTTCTTCAATTGCTGCTTTAAATGGCGGAAGGTAAACTTCCCTTATCGTCCTTTCTGAAACATCAGCACCGTTATAATCCCTACCACCTTCAGCAGCACCATAGGCTATATAATGCTTTGCACATGCCGTTACAAAGGGCCTATCATTCCAGTTATTTCTTTGATATCCTCTAACCCTTGCCTTTGCTATTTCTGAACCTAAATACGGATCTTCTCCAGCACCTTCGGCAACTCTTCCCCATCTTGGATCCCTTGCTATATCAATCATAGGAGCAAATATCATGTTTATTCCTTCGCTAGATGCTTCCTCAGAGGATATTGCACAGGTTTCTTCTATTAGCTCTAAATCAAAGCTGCAGCTTAAGGCAAGAGGTATTGGAAATATCGTTTTATACCCATGAATTACATCGTCGCCTATAATCAAAGGTATTTTGCAGTCGGAATTTAAAATCTCCCTTTGAAGTTCATTTATATTTTTTGCTCCGCTGACATTTAAAAAAGAGCCTATTTGTCCTTTTTTAACTAAATCCCATTGTCTTTCTTTTAATTTACCATACTGAACAAGTTGTCCTATTTTTTCTTCTAATGACATGTTTTTAACTATTTCTCTTGCTTGTTTTAGTAGTTTTTCATTTACCATATAATCATCCTTTCCTTTCTGCAGTTGAATCCCTTACGACTAATTCAACATCTAAAGTTATATTGCTTCCTTTGATATTTCTTTTAATTAAATTAAAGAGCATATGGGCTGAAAAGGAACCTAATTCATACATAGGTCTTCTTATTGTAGTAAGCTTAGGTTCAATATAAGATGCTGCTAAAATATCATCAAAACCAACGATCGAAATATCCTTTGGAACCTCTAATCCCTTTTCCTTTACTGCCCTTATTGCTCCTATTGCCATCTCATCATTAGCTGCAAAAAAAGCCGTCGGGACATCATCACTATTTTCCATAAAATTCTTTATAGCTTCATATCCAGATTGTTCAGTAAAATCACCATTAAGCATAAAATTTTCATTGAGTTCTAGTCCAAAATTTTCTATAGCCTTTACGTAACCTTGGAACCTACAAATATTATCATAGGATTCCTTTACACCGCTTATAAATCCAATCTTTTTATGTCCAAGATCCACAAGATGTTTAACTGCTTCAAAGGCACCCTTTTCATTGTCTATAAGGACACTGCATAAATCTAATCCATCTAACTTTCTATCAAGTAAAACTATTGGAAAATCCTCGTTGCTAATTTCAATAATGTCGCTATCGGTTATTATCGGAGTCATAATTATAGCACCATCAACTATCTTTTCCTTTAAAAAGCTTATAGACGATGCCCTGCCGTATCCCGATTCGCAAAAAATAAGTAAATTATATCCAAACATATAAGCAACATCTTGAATACCCTTAACTAATCTATCATAAAAGGGACCATTTATTTCATGAACTATTAATGCTATAAGATCCGTCTTTGACTTTTTTAAGTTTTGTGCAAGATTATTGGGGACATAATTTAGCTTTTTTGCTGCCTCTAAAACCTTTTCCTTTGTTTTTTCACTTACTTTATTGCTTCCATTCAAAGCATAAGATGCAGTAGATAATGAAACCCCTGCAAGCTTTGCAACATCCTTTATTGTAGCCAAAGCCATTCCTCCCTTTCGAAACGTTTCATAACTTTATTTTATACTATGTGTAAAAATTTTCAATAATAAATGTTATATTTTAGTATATAAATTGTAATTATTTTCTTGCAACCCCTGTGAACTCCTTTATAGTAAAACTATATTGTTAATTTTTCCAAACTATGCTAATATAATTACGAAACGTTTCACTATGGTAAGGTGGTGAGTTTTATGATTGAAATAAAAAATAAGCAAATAATAATCGATGGTAAACCTCGAATAATAATTTCCGGAGAAATCCATTACTTTAGACTTAAAAGGGAAGACTGGGAAGATAGGATAGCCAAATTAAAAGATGCTGGATGTAATGCTGTTGCCTCATATGTTCCATGGATATGCCATGAACCAGATGAAGGTAAGATTGACCTTGAAGGAAAAACTAAGCCTGAGCTTGATCTTGGAGGATTTATAGATTTATGTAAAGATAATGGACTATATTTTATTTTAAGACCAGGTCCTTTCATTATGGCTGAAATGAAAAATGAAGGTATTCCCTATTGGGTTTATAAAAAACATCCTGAAATAGTTCCAAAAACATGGGATAATAAAACAACCCACAAAAAAACTGTTGACTATTTAGCACCTTCTTTTTTATATGAAGTTAAAAAATGGTATAAGGAAGTTATGTCGGTTATAGTTCCAAGGCTTTATAATAATGGAGGCAATATAATTGGTATTCAGCTTGATAATGAAATTGGAATGCTACAATGGGTAAGCAACACTCCTGATCTTTCCGATTCCGTTCTTTCAGATTTTGCTCTTTGGTTAAAGAGGAAGTATTCTGAAGAGGAATTAATAAAAAGATATCCTTTTAGCTTAGACAATGAAGATATAAGAAACTCTAAAATCCGTTCACCTGAAGAGGAATATTCTCTGCAGCTTCTACACGATTTAGGTTATTTTATGAGAAAAAGGTTTGCAGATTACGTTTCGACTTTACGTTCTTTTGCAGAAGAATTAGGGGCTAAAGACATTCCTTTTATAGTAAACATTCATGGAACCGGTGGCGGAAGAGGATTTACCTTCTCAATCGGCATTAGTCAATTATATGAATCCTATACTCAGGATAAAGGATATATTTCAGGTTCTGATATATATTTAGGAGATTTAAAATTAAACAATTTTCAAGATCTATATCTAATAAATAATTTTATGGACGCAGTTCATAATGAGGATCAGCCTCTTACTTCAATGGAATTTGAATGCGGTGATGGAAATTATGGCGACAATTTCTCAACTAGATATGATCCTTCTGCTGTTGATTTTAAAATGAGGATGTGCATAGCTCAAGGAAATAGATTGATAAACAATTATCTCTTTGCAGGAGGCTATAATTACAGACTTAATGAAAAAATAAACGATGGAAATGATAGAATAGCTTTTACTGGAGAAAGGCACGGCTTTGCAGCACCAATAAGCCCTGAAGGAAAATTAAATTATACATACCCTAGAATGTCAAGAGTAATAAAAACACTTCTTGCAGTAGAAGAAAAAATAGCTACAATGCAGGAGGAAAGCGATAATATTTATTTTGCATTCATTCCAGATTACTACATGACCGAATACTTTTATCCTAGCAGCAACAAAATGAAGGAATTTAAAGCTAGTATAGAAATTAACCGCGGATACAATGCCTGGGAAACTCTTGGGAAAGGATTATTACTTTCAAACTTTAGATTTAAATCTATAGACATTCAGAATAGGAAAATTAATTTAAACCAAAATGATGTTCTTATAATTCCAACTTCTAGATATTTAAGTGGAGAAATTCAAACTAATCTGCTTGAATTTGTAGAAAATGGTGGAAATGCACTCATATATGGTGAGCTTCCTCAATTTGATATGGAGGGAAATGAATGCTCAATATTAAAAGATGCCCTTAAAGTAGAACATATAAATTATTATAATTCATCAGAGGATTTCTTTTTATCCATATATCCAGAGGATTATTTAAACTTCCTTCCAGAAATAAGAACCGATTTTGCAGAAGCTATAAAAGTAGAGAAGGGCAAGCCTATTCTAAAAATCTATGGAACGGACGAAACCTGTGGAGTAGAATTAACTTACGGCAAAGGCAAAGTAGTTTTAATAACAGCCCACTACAACTGCAACTTAAACTTTATAAGAACCATTTTAAAAAGACTAGGTAAAACTCCAAAACTAACCCATAATTTTGAAGATCACGGCATATTTATGACATCAACAATCAATAACCAAGGTGAAAGATTTATTCATATTTTAAATCTAGATGGTTTTGAGAAAAATATAAAGGTATTCGAAGATGATATTGCATTATTTGATGGATTAGAAATAAATCTTCAACCTCAAGATGCTCTTATGCTTCCTTTAAATGTTACCTTTGAAGACTTAACCATCCTTTATTCAACTGCAGAGATTATGAATATCTCTAAAGATAAACTGCAGTTTAGATTAACTCAAAATAAGGATATAATCGCACTTGAAACCCAAAGGCAAATACTTCCTTCAAATGATTACATTATAAAGAAAGAAAATAATAAAACACTAATAATTTCACAAAAGAATTCTAAAATAGATAGCCTTCTTACAGTATATATAAAATAAATTGATACCCCCATAAAAGACATAAACTTAAGTGCAAAGCACTTAAGTTTATGTCTTTTTTTATATAATATTTTCTAAATCAATAAAATAACTAATAATTGAATAACAAAGACAATCTCAAAAGCCATTATAAAGTAAAAATACGCCAGTAAACCTTGAAAAAGAGTTGTATTAATCATAACGAGTAGTAACAATCCTATAAAAACAGCTATTAAATTCTGAATAAAGGTAAATTTACTAAATTTATTCTTATATTTAATTAATCTGAATATAAGAATAACAGTAATCAAGCATATCAACACGCTCTGAATTCGTAAGTTTTGTGAAGAAAATATCCCATTTTGATATTGGTATCTCATATAATAAACGTGATGATTAACACCAGCTTTTTTGTCAGATAAATAACTTATAATATTAACAATTACTATTAGTAAAATCTGCACTACACATAAAATTGCATATATGATTTTTTTTATTAATGACAAATTATTTTTTTGGTTCTCCTGTCTCATATTCATTGTTGTTATTACTCCATTCTATCCATCCATTACTATAAATTGAAATATTGTCAATACCCAAAACATTTGCATATGTCATAATCTCAGAAACTCTCCATCCACTTCCACAATATAACGAAAGATGTTTACTAGTATCTATTCCTGCCTTCTTCCAAAGAGCTAATATTTCGTAACCATTTCTCATTGTGCCATCAATGTTTCTATAATACTGAAGTGAATTTGAATCCCCTATACCTGCATATCCATAAACAGCAGTTGGAATACGTCCTTTTTTATGATGATAACTATATCCTGAGCTTTTTCCAATATATTCTTCCCATGTTCTATTATCAACAAGCATAAATTCATCTGGTTTTTTCATACCAGCTTTAACTTCATCTATTGTATCGATAAGCTCAGGTCTTCCTGGAATTGGTGCACCAAATTCTTTAACAGGAGTTGGTTTATTGCTCTTAGTTTCAACTTCATATCCTGCTAATTTCCAAGCAAGAAGTCCACCATTTAATACTCTAACATCATTAACACCCATATATCTTAAAACAACAGCCACACGATAAGCTGCCATAGGATTTTCACCTGTAACTATAACGGTATCATCCTTTGTAAAGCCATAATCAAGAGCAAATTTTTCAAGCTCTTTGTCACTTGCAAGCATCCAAGCTGGTGGTGGTTCTACAAGGTCAGTATTAATATGAAAACTTGTTGGAACATGTCCTTTAGCATAAGAATCTTTTTCTTCTCCCCAACTAGCTTCAACTATTTTAATTGTTTTGGCATTTTCAAAAGTCTCTGGTTTCTTTCCATCTAAAATATCTTTTACTATAGCAGCAGGAACGATTAAGTGATAGTTTTTAAATTTTTCAAGTGGAAGGGAATCATCATTAGCCCATTGTTTTATGTCATATATGTAAATATTATTATATCCTTTACTTTTTAAGTAATTTGCAACTTCTATAGCATCCTTACCATTTGCATCATACAAAACTATATTCTTATCCGGTGTTATATTCTTTGATTTTAGAGTATCATCTAATATTTTTTCCTTATCCTTAACATCTACCTTTAGCCAATTAGCAGAGAAATCCACAGCATTAGGAATATGTCCTCCTCTTTTTACTCCATCCAGTTTCCAACCATTGAAAGCATCATTAATTCTTGTATCAACAATCACATATTGGCTATCATTGATTTTGTCTTTTAATTCTTCAGTTGAGATGGTATTAAAACCTGAAGTTTTTGTTTGATTTTGTTTAGAACAACCTGAAAATAAGAAAAACGTTAATAGAATTGCTAGAAACAGTGAAAAATATTTCTTCAATTTTATCCCTCCTTAACTTAAGCCTAGGTTAATTTTATTACGAAATGACGTTTAAAGTAAAATAGATAAACTATATTTGCATTTTATTTATTATTTATATTTTCTATAAATATGGTTTAAGTAAAAAATAAAGAGGTTAACTGTTTTGCAGTTAACCTCTTTTAAAACTTGGTGACCCCTAGGGGATTCGAACCCCTGTTACCACCGTGAAAGGGTGGTGTCTTAACCACTTGACCAAGGGGCCAAAATCTTAAACTTAAGTGCCTGGCACTTACCCGGCAGTCACCTACTCTCCCAGGCCGTCTCCAGCCTAGTACCATCGGCGTAGGTAGGCTTAACCTTCGTGTTCGGAATGGGAACGGGTGTTTCCCTACCTCCATTACCACCGGATTAAACTGCACAATAAGATCAAGCCCTCGACCTATTAGTACCAGTCAGCTAAACGCCTTACGACGCTTACACCTCTGGCCTATCTACCTGGTAGTCTTCCAGGGGTCTTACCG